>JBCCRV010000547.1:0-5415 GCA_039201085.1 Myxococcota bacterium
CGCGGCCGCGGCGACGCTGGAAGTCCACCTTGACGCCCGTGTCGGTCGTCTGGCTTTCCGTCGTGCCAAACTCGCGACGACGACCGGCGCCCTCGATGCAGGCGTCGGCGATGCGCGAGGTAATGAGCTTGATGGAGCGGATGGCGTCGTCGTTGCCAGGAATGACAAAATCGACGAGGTCCGGATCGCAGTTCGTATCCGTCAGCGCGACGATCGGGATGTGAAGCTTGCGGCCTTCCTTGACGGCGATGTGCTCGTGGTTCGGGTCGACCACGAAGATGACCGAGGGATGGGCGTTCATGAGCTTGATGCCGCCGAGAAACTTGTGAAGCTTGTCGCGCTCGCGCGTGAGGCCGAGGGCTTCCTTCTTCGACATCTGGTCGAGGTGGCCTTCTTCGTCCATGCGCTCGATGTCGCGAAGACGGTCGATGCCGTTCTTCACAGTGCGGAAGTTGGTCAACGTGCCGCCCAGCCAACGGCCGGTCACGTAGAACTGACCGGCGCGTGTGGCCTCTTCCTGAATGATGTCCGCCGCCTGGCGCTTCGTGCCGGCGAAGAGCACATGACCGCCACGGGCCACGGCATCGCTCACGAAGTGAAAGGCCTTCTTGAAGAGCTGGGCCGTCTGGTCGAGGTCGACGATGTGAATGCCGTTGCGGGCGCCGTAGATGTACGGGCGCATGCGCGGGTTCCAGCGGCGCGTCTGGTGGCCAAAGTGAACGCCCGCTTCGATGAGCGCGCGGAGGCCGATGGGAAGGTCGCCGCTCGCGACGCTGTCGCCGCCAAGACTGTTGAGATCGGGCGTCGCCGGGGCGGCCGCTTCGGTGGTGGATTCGGTCATGAAAAGTCCTTGGTTGAAAGAAACACCTTTTCGGCAAAAGCGACCCCGAAGGGGCACCGAGCCATTACCGGCCCAAAAGGGCAAAAAAGGCTGATATTTTCGGCACCTAACGGCACCGCCACCCGGAACGAGGGACGCGGTGTGTAGCACCCCTTTCGCGCAGTGCCAACGCTCTTCGAAGCAGCTGCACAACCCAATTTGACACCGAATGCCACAATGCTAGCGGTAGGTCATGCAGGATGACGAACGCCTAACGCAAACGATACGCGGTGGTAGCTTCAAGCTGCGAGGCGCCGCGTTCGGCTTTCTCACCCCATTTGCCATTGGAATGGTCTTCGTTGCCGTCTCATCACCCCGAGACGCATGGGCGCTGGGCGAAGCGATCGGTCGGCTGAGTGTGCTGGGAGCTATCGTCGGCGCGTGCGTAGGAGCGATTGTCGCTCGGGTCATAAAAGTCCCAGGCGAATCCTAGCCCCGAACAGCGAGCTCCGCGTTCACCGCGGCAGGCACTGACGTCGCCACAAACCGGATGTGGTGCTAGGCGGCCCTCGCCCTGGTTGGACATATCGGGGGCGAGCAACCGACCTAGTAGCCGCGAAAGTGCCAGCGCTGACCGGTCACGCTGCTGCAGGGCTCAAGTCGAAGTTCGTTGTTCCGCGAACCGCCGTTCACGATGTCGGCGCAAAGTTGGGGACCGCGAAACTCAGTCGTGAGCTTAAATCCGCCGTGGGGATTGCGGTCGATCCGCCAGTGCTGGCCAGACACCTGCTGGCACGGCGTCATCTTCAGGCGAAGGTTGTCGGCGCCGCCGTTGACGACGTCGAGGCACATCGAACTGCCGAGAAACTCGGACGTCAGCTGGACGTAGTTTGCGTTGCGAGGCTGCACGCTCCAGCGCTGCCCGTTGGCGTTCGAACAGTCCTCCAGGCGAACGAAGCCGTCACGCGGTCCGCCGTTGATGACGTCCAAGCAGACGTTCGCCCCGCGAAACTCCGTTGTGAGCCGAACGGGCCCGTCAGGCCGATACTGGGCGGCGGCGAAGGACACGGCCGTGAGGCCAAGGGCGAAAGCGAAGAACAGGCGGACATTCATGGCGCACTCCTATGGGCCGGTGGACTCTCTCCGTGCAGCAGGTTCCATGCCAGTGAAACCCAGCAAAAACGCGGCAAACATACCGTGACGCCGCGCCGCGCGGCGCGCGACAGCGCAAGTGGCGCGCCTACGCGAGCAGACCGGGGAGCAGACCTTCGTTGTAGCGCGGATCGCCGAACTGCTCGTCCTCGACGCCAAAGGCGTGCGCGATCGTAAGTAGAAGGTCGTTATGCGGGCGATCGTAGCGCAGCCAGCGGCCCGAGCGGATCGCCCCGCCGGCGCGACCGCCGAGCACGAAGGGAATATCGTTCGCCGTGTGGTTATTGCCTTTACCGAGCTCGTTGCACCAAAGGATGAGCGTGTTGTCGAGCAAGGTGCCGCCAGGCTCCTCGATGGCCTGCATCTTTCGCATCAGGTCGGCGAAGCGCTCCGCGTACCAGGTGTTGATCTTCACCAGCGACTCTTGATGCTCCGCTTCGCCGTCGCCCTTGTGGCTGAGGTCGTGATGGCGGTCGTTCACGCCGATCCACGGGAAGCTCATGTTGCCGACGCTGCGATTCCACTGAATCGAAGCGACGCGCGTTTGGTCGCAGGCAAAGGCCGCTGTAACGAGGTCCGCCTGCAGGTCGAGCACTTCCGGATAGCGCGCTTGATCGCGGTGGTTGAACTCGTCGCCAAAGTCCGGCACGCGGCATGACGCGCCGAAGCCGCTACCGCCCGACATCTCGAGGCGGCGCTCGAGGTCACGGACAATGTCCGCATGCATGGCGAGACGCTGGCGATCCTCACGGCCCATCTGCGAATCGAGATCGTCGAAGTCCGCCATGACCGAGTCGAGCACGGAGCGCTGTTCCTCGCGCCGCAGCGCCGCCGCCGTAGCGTCCACGTCGAACTCGCCGAAGACGCGATCGAAGGCCGCAAAGGGGTTGTCCTCCGGTGGAAGCGGTTCGCTGGCGCCGCGGTACGCCATGCGCGTCCAGATGTTGCTGCCGCCCGTATGGGCGCCGAGCTCCAAGCTGCGAAAGGGCACGTCCGTGGAGATGTGATTGGCGATGTGCTGGTCGATCGAGATCCCGCCGGCCCAGCTCACGGGCGCGCAGCTATTGCATCCGCCGCCCGTGTCGCCGGGCAAAAGGTCGACGCCCGTCAGCATCTCGCCCATGCCCTTCTGGTGGCCATCGCCAGGACCGCTGCGGCGGGTGCGCATGTCGATGTCGCCAAGGACCGTCACGTAATCGCGAAAGTCCTCCAGGGGCGCGAGAATGCGGCGGAAGCGAAAGTCCGTTTCGCCGCCGTCCGGACGCCACTCGCCCGGGATTGTGCCGTTCGGCGAGAACACGACGAGCAAACGCTTGGGCGCGCCTTCCTGGGCCTTGCCGCCCAAGCGATGCAGGAAGGGCAACGCCAGCGCCGACGCGCCAAAGGCCGTGAGCAAACCGCGGCGGCCCATCGGACGCAGCCGGTTGCGCATAAAACCTGGATGAACCCGACCTGACGTGAGGTCGTCCCGCCCCGAATCCGGGCCTGACCCGTCTCGCTTACCCATCACTGAACCCTCTGAAAGCGAAAAGCTTCGGAAGCGACCACGGCGCGAAGAAGCGCGCGAATGTCGAAGCCCGAATCGGCGAAAGACGCGTCGATGCCCTGGAGGCTGCACGCGTCGGCGTCCGTTTCGTTGCGCTGGAGCGCGAAGCGAAAGACCTGCCGCGCCACGCATTCCTGCACCTCGGCGCTGCCGCCCAGGCGCATCGTGAGGTCGTCGGCGCCCGTGAGCGGTCCGTCGAGGTCGCGCGTTTCGTTCATTTGGCCGGACGAATCCACCGTTGTGCCGTTGTCCGTTTCGCGGTAGGCGCCCACGGCGTCGTAGTGCTCAAAGACAAAGCCGAGAGGGTCGAGGCGCGTGTGGCATCCGACGCACGCGGGGCTTTCGGAGTGCTCGGCAAAGCGCTCGCGGGTCGTGAGACCCGGCGACGGGTCGGGCGCTTCGACCACCAGGTCGTCGGGCGGCGGCGGAAGGTGCTGGCAAAGGATGCGCTCGCGAATGAAGAGCGCTCGATGGATCGGATCGCTCTGGTTCGACTTCGACAGGAGCGCCATCGTGCCGGGATGGGTCAGGACTCCCGCCCGCTGGCTAACGGCGAAACGATGCGCCTCGAGCTCGTCGCCAAAAGCCGCCGGGTCGAGGTTGAAGAAGGGCGCGATGCGCGCGTTCACGTAGTGCGTCGTTCCCGTGAAGAGCAGGTTCAAATCACCGCCGGCGTAAACGTCGTCGAGGAAGCGGTCGAGTGAACGCTGTAGGTCCCGCGCCACATCGGCGTTCCACTCCGGATGCAGTGTTTCATCCTTCACGACGCCCGCGACGTCACGAACCTTGAGCCATTGCCGGTAGAAGAAGCGAAAGCCCGAAGCGGCGCGCCCATCTTCGAGCATGCGGTCCGTTTCGGCCATCAAACCTTCCAGGTCGTCGAGCCGCCCCGCCTCGGCGGCTTCGCGAAGCGCCGCGTCCGGCATCGTTCCCCATAGGAAATAAGCCAGGCGGTTGGCGAGCGCGAAGGGCGCGACGGGAACGATACTGTCCGTTTCCGCGCCCGTCGGCTCAGGCTCAAGGTGGTAGAGAAAGTGCGGCGACTGGAGCACGGCCTGAATGACGAGCTGCATGCCCGCGCCGTGGTCCGCGCCGGCGTCGTAAACGACGCGAAGGCGCATGAGCTCGGCGTCGCTGGCAGGCCGCCGGTAGGCACGTGTGGCCAGCTGGCGAATGCCCGCTTCGGCGCACGACGCTTCACCACAACCCGTAAGTTCCTCGAGATCGAGGACGGCGCGGGCCGCGTGCGCTTCGCTCACGGCCCGTTGCTGCGCAACGAGCAGCTGACTGACCGTGCCCGCCACCAGAAAACCCTCGATATCGTCGTCGGCGGGAAAGGCACGGGCCGGACCGGTTTGGTCACCGAGCAACGTGGCAACGGTCGCGTCGTACTGGTCCCGCGTCAGCCGCCGAAGGCTCGTGGCGGGCACGTGCCGCCCTTCGCAGATCAGGTTACCCTCGTCGTCCATCGGGGGCGCGTTCGGCCCCCGGGGCTCGTCGATGTCCAAGTCGACGTTCACGTCGATGTCGCCGCTCGAGCCCTCGATTGAACCCGTGCAACCGAGAAAAAGCCCTACGGCCCACAGCGCCCATCGCATGGGTCGTAGCGTACCACCTCAATGTGGGAATACGCACAGGGGCATGACAGAAAAGTCGCGCTCTTGAAAGCCTAGCAATTTCATGAACTTAAGATCAACACAACCCATTTATGGGTTGAATGCGCGAAAGCGCCGTAACGGTCTGGTGAAGGCCATCGGGTTCCGGCTCTGACGGTTCCGGCTGTGCCGTTGGTTCGGGGGCCGGCGATGCTTCGGGGCCGGTGCCCGGAGTCCGGTGCCGACCCGGAACGGTCTGCTAAGCGTGGAACCCGAACCCGAACCCGAGCCCGAGCCCGAGC
>JBCCRV010000548.1:0-5414 GCA_039201085.1 Myxococcota bacterium
CATCTCGGACGACGGGCTGCGGGACGCGATCGAGCGCGCCGCACGCCACAGCCTCGCCTCCGGCTACAAGGCCGAAGGGTAGCGCGGGGCCCCAGCGCGTGGCGGCGCTCAGTGCTCGTCGTCGAGGGCGCGAATCAAGCGCGCGAGAAGCTTGGCGCCGTCCGGGCCCTTGAGGCGGTCCTTGTGCTCCTCAGGCACCGGGAGCGTGACGGGGGTCAGGCGACGGGTGAGCAAGAGTTCGAAGGGCACGCTGAAGGCGGCGGCGAGCGAACGAACATGCTCCACGCCGGGGTCCGCCACCTCAGCGTTTTCGAGACGTGCAATCGTGCGGCGGGACACGCCCACGCGCTGGGCCAGTTCCTGTTGAATGAGCCTGCCGTGCATCTCGCGCAGCGTGCGGAGGTTGGCAGCCAGGATCTTCGTGATCGCCATATCGCGAGTATGGTGCCAACGGCACCACAGGCCATTTCAAAATCCCCCGTGGGGGCGTTGGAAAAACCTTTCGTTGCGCTTCTAGTGTGGCGTTGCGGCACGCAGCTCGCGAACGAGCTCGCCAGCGCGGCCCGCTTGATGCGCGCGAATCAGTGCGGAACCCACTACGACGCCGGAGCATTGGCGCACTTCGCGAACGTGTGACCCTTCCGCAATACCAAAGCCCACGGCGACCGGTTTGTGCACGATCGCCTCAACTTCTTTCGCACGCGATGCTGCAACGGCAAGATCCGGCGCGTCCGTACCCGTTACGCCAGTCTTCGAGACGTAGTAGATGAAATCGTCGGCCACGGCCGCGGCGGCCCTCGCCCGTGCGTCCCCGCTCGTGGGCGCGACGAGCGGCACGTAGCTCAACCCCTCCGCGCGAAGGGCGCCGACGAACGAGGTCGCTTCTTCGACGGGCAAGTCGACCACCAGGAACGCGCTGACGCCAGCATCGCGTGCATCGGCGATGGCCCGCCCTTCGCCGTAGGCGAGGATCGGATTGTAATAGCCGAAGAGGACCACGGGCAGCGTGAAGCCTCGTCCCCTCGCCTCCTTCAGCGAGTCCAACACCCCGCGAAAAGTGGCGCCCGCATCCAGCGCGCGACGGGAGGCGGCTTGAATCGTGGGACCGTCCGCCGTGGGGTCGCTAAAAGGCACGCCAAGCTCGACAACGTCCGCCCCCGATTCCTGCACTTCGAGTAGAAGGTCAGCGGTGGCTTTGAGGGTGGGGTCGCCACCGCAAACGTAAATCACGAGACAGCTGCGCGATTCGGCGCGGGCGCGCTCGAAGGCTGCACCAACGGGCGTCATGGGCGGCCGCGTTCATCGATGGCGCGAAGCGCCGTGGCAAGATCCTTGTCACCGCGCCCGGAAAGGCAGACGACCACGCTCGCGTCCTCGCCGAGCTGCTCCCGCAAACGAGGCAGCGCGGCGAAAGCGTGGGCCGTTTCCAGCGCGGGCACGATGCCCTCGAGCTGGCAGAGCTGCTGAAAAGCGTCCAGCGCTTCGTCGTCGGTGACCGCGAGGTACTGGGCACGGGAGGTGTCTTTCAGGAATGCGTGCTCTGGACCCACGCCGGGGTAGTCAAGTCCGGCACTCACGGAGTGGGCTTCTTCCACCTGTCCATCGGAGGTTTGAAGCAAATAACTCTTGGCACCGTGCAGCACGCCGACACTCCCTGCGGACAGGGTGGCCGCGTGCCGGGGCGTTTCAACGCCCTCGCCGGCGGCTTCCACGCCAAAGAGCGCCGTACGGTCCGAAAGGAACGCGGAGAAGATGCCGATGGCGTTGCTGCCGCCGCCAACGCACGCGACAACGGCATCGGGCATCGTGCCTTCGCACTCTAAGAACTGGCTGCGCGTCTCCCGTCCGATGACCGACTGAAACTCTCGCACCATGTACGGATAGGGATGCGGACCGGCGGCGCTCCCGACGCAGTAGTAGGTGTCACGCACGGCGCCGACCCAGTCGCGCAGGGCTTCGTTCATCGCATCCTTAAGCGTGCTGCTGCCCGATGTAACAGGGTGCACGACGGCGCCCAGGAGCTTCATGCGCTCCACGTTTGGCGCCTGACGCTTCACGTCCTCGGCCCCCATGAAGACCTCGCACTGCAACCCGCGCAAAGCGCACGCCGTCGCCGTTGCTACGCCATGCTGGCCAGCGCCCGTTTCGGCGATGATGCGGCGCTTGCCCATGCGCTCGGCGAGCAGAATCTGGCCGATCGTGTTGTTCACCTTATGGGCGCCCGTGTGGGCCAGGTCCTCACGCTTGAGGAACACCCTCAAGCCAATGGCTTCGCTCAAGCGCTTGGCGAAGTAGAGCGGGGTCTCTCGGCCAACGTAGTCACGAAGGAGGCCATCGAGTTCACTGCGAAAGGACTCGTCGCCCCAGGCGCTGACGAAGGCTTCGCTCAACGCTTCGAGCGCGGGCATCAATGTTTCGGCCACGTAGCGACCGCCAAAGTCGCCGAAGCGGCCCGCCACCGGATCGAAACCGGGCGGTAGGTCGAGGGTGATCTCGAGGGGCTTCATGGCGCAGAGCTTAGAGGTGCCTCGACCTTTAGGGCGAGGCCTTTTCCTGCGCACGGCTGCCCCACGCGAGTGAATCAAGCTCCTAGCGATGCGCTCGCACCGCCTCGACAAACGCGCGAAGCTTGGCCGAATCCTTCACGCCCGGGGCGCTCTCCACACCGCTCGCCACGTCGACGCGTGCGGGGCGGGCGACTTCGATGGCGAGCGAGACGTTGGTGGACCGCAGTCCGCCAGCGAGCGTCACGTGTCGCTTCGCCGAGAGCCCCGCAACCAAGGTCCAGTCAAAGGTCTCGCCGGCTCCACCGCGAAGGGCGCCAGCCGGTGCATCGACGAGAATGCGCTCGCCAAAGGAAAGCGCGTGCGCGACATCCGCTTCAGACGCAACGGGCACGGCTTTGTAGGCGCAGGCATGGGCCCGCACAAAATCTGGGGACTCGTCGCCATGCAGCTGGAGCGCATTCAACCCGGCTTGCTCACGGAACGTACGCAGCGTTTCTGAGGACGGGTTCACGAACACGCCGACGAGTTCGAGCTGCGGAAAGGCATCGCGAACGCGGCGCGCAAAGTCCGCGTCGACGCAGCGCGGCGAGCGAGGCCAAAAGTTGAGCCCCAGGGCTTCGACCCCCAGGTCGACGCAAAGCTCCACGTCCGCCATCCGGGTGACGCCGCAGATTTTGATTTCGATCATTTCCTACTTACCCGGTCGGAAATATCAAGTTTGTCTGGCCGAGCCATGGTTTTGCCTATACATCCATAGCGAACGCTTATTTTGACCGCCACGCGCCCCTTTTCCACTCAGAGGTCCCTCACGCGACGGGCCTCTATCGGCTGGAATCGCGGTCGCCCCCATCGTACGCCTCCAGCTCCATGACCGAATCCCCCTCCCCTGCGCACCCGCGCGAAGAACTCGACTCCGTCGTCATCCGATTCGCCGGTGACTCGGGTGACGGCATGCAGCTGACCGGCAGCCAGTTCACCACGGCCACAGCGCTGATGGGCAACGATCTCTCCACCTTCCCGGACTTTCCCGCGGAAATTCGCGCGCCGGCGGGCACCACCTACGGCGTCAGCGGCTTTCAGATTCACTTCGCGTCGTCGGACATCATGACTCCCGGTGACAGTCCAGACGTGCTGGTGGCGATGAACCCCGCGGCCTTGAAGGTGAACCTGGCGGATCTGAAGCGGGGTGGTTTGCTCGTCGTCAACCGCGGCGCCTTTACCAGCGGCAACCTCAAGAAGGCCGGCTACGAAGCGAATCCGCTCGACGACGAAGAAGCTCTGGGGGCCTACCGGGTGCTCGACCTGAACATCACAAAGCTCACCCTAGACGCCGTTCGCGACTACGACATCGGCGCGAAGGAGGCCGGCCGGTGCAAGAACATGTGGACCCTCGGACTCATGTTCTGGCTTTTTGGCCGTGACCGAAGCTCGACCGTCGACTGGCTTCGCCAAAAGTTCAAGAAGAAGCCGGACATCGCGGAAGCGAACGTGACGGCCCTCAACGCCGGCCATATCTATGGCGAATCGGCGGAGATGCCTTCAGGCATCGGCGTTTACCAAGTTCCCTCGGCGGACCTTCCGGCGGGCGAATACCGAAACATCGACGGCAACCAAGCGCTCGCCTGGGGCCTCGTCGCGGGGGCAAAGCTTGCTGGCGTTGCGCCCTTTTACGGCTCGTACCCCATCACGCCCGCCTCGTCGCTCCTTCACAACCTGGCGAAGCTGAAGCACTTCGGCGTCACCACCTTTCAAGCCGAGGATGAAATCGCCGCGGTCTGTGCGGCGATCGGTGCGAGCTTCGGCGGAAGCGTCGGCATCACCGGTACAAGCGGACCCGGCGTCGCGCTGAAGGGCGAAGCGATCGGCCTCGCGATCGCCACGGAGCTGCCGCTCATCATCGTCGACGTGCAGCGCGGTGGCCCCTCGACGGGCCTTCCGACGAAGACCGAACAGTCGGACCTGTTTCAAGCGGTGTACGGCCGTAACGGCGACGCGCCGCTCATCGTGCTGGCGGCCTCGACGCCAGGGGAGTGCTTTGACATGGCCATCGAAGCGGTGCGCCTCACGACGCGCTACATGACGCCGGTCATTCTGCTGACGGACGGCTACATCGCGAACGGCGCCGAGCCTTGGGCGATCCCGGACATAAACTCGTACGAGCCCTTTCCCGTCACCTTTCACACCGATGCGGAAGGCTTCTTTCCGTACAAGCGCGATCCCGAGTCGCTCGCACGCGTGTGGCCCAAGCCGGGAACGCCGGAGCTGATGCATCGCCTTGGCGGTCTCGAGAAGGATCAGAACACGGGCAACATCAGCTACGACCCGGCGAACCACCACGCGATGGTCAAACTGCGCGCGCGCAAGGTCGCGCGCATTGCGGAAGACCTTCCGGAGATCACCGTCGACCAGGGCGAAGACTCGGGCGAACTTGTGGTCGTTGGCTGGGGCAGCACGCACGGCGCGATTTCCCAGGCCGTGTCCGAACTGCGGCGCGTGGGTCGCTCCGTGAGCCACGTGCACCTTCGCAACATTTGGCCCCTGAAGCGCGGGCTGGCCGAGCTGCTCTCGCGCTTTGACCACGTGGTGGTCGCCGAACTCAACGACGGCCAGCTAAACCGCCATTTGCGCGCCGAACTGATGATCGAAGCGCATGGCTTCCAGAAGGTGGCTGGCCAGCCCTTCCGCATCGCCGAGCTCGTCGCCGAAATCAACCGACACATCAACGGCGACACGATCGTTCCGCCGCCTCCCGTTGCCCACGCCTAAGCTCGCATTTTCGAATCGAAGAGATCGCCATGACCGAGAATCCCAAAGCCCCCCTCCTGAAGAAGAAGGACTTTCAATCGGACCAGGAGGTTCGCTGGTGCCCCGGCTGCGGCGACTACGCCATTCTGGCGGCCGTACAGC
>JBCCRV010000549.1:0-5402 GCA_039201085.1 Myxococcota bacterium
CATCCTGCTCACCGGCACGGTCGTCGATGACTGGTTCGCCTGGGCGATGCGGACTTCCTGTGGATAGATGGTCGCCGTGTAGGAGGCAAAGAGGGTCGCGTTCTCGCCCTGGACAAACCCGTAGAGGTAGCCCGTATCGATGGGCTGCGTCGTCGCCAGCCCAGCGGACTCGTTGAGCTGGTCGATTTGCTGGCCGGCCACGAGTAAACCGCGCTCGACCCAGCCAATTTGCGCCGGAACGCTCGTCGCGATCACGCGCTCATCGCTGTTGGAGCCGCGGGCGCCGGTCGCCCGTCCCGCCGAACCAAGGTTTCGGCTCACGTAGCGATGGAGGCGATCGATCAAGCGGTGGTAGCGGCCGTGAATCATCACCTGGCCCGTCCGCGCATCAACGCGCTGCTTGAACCCGACGCTGTCGATGAGGGTGACCGTGTAGCCCGGCGGCTCGAAGGCGATCCGCACGCGAAAGCCCCGCTGGGCGTTTCCCCACTGGGCAATGATCGTGTTGCCGTCGTTCTGCACGACGCTCATCTGGTTGGACGTGAGCGCGTCGCGAACGGCCGGACCGAGCACCGCGAAGTCGGCGGTGGCTCCGCCAACACTCGGCTCGCCCACGGGACGAAGGCCGCCGCAGGCCATCAAAACGCCGAAGATCAGTACCCAGGTCAAGCGCATGGCGCGCACCATGAACGCCGGCCGGAGCCGAGGCCACTAATTTCCCCGGTCCGTCCTTGCGAAGGCCAGGGGCCTGTGCCACGTTGCGCGGCCCGGCGATCGATCGGGGCAAGGAAACGTGCGTGGAAGAGAAGGATACGAAGATGTCGACGACGGTCGTAGGCGAGGCCATTCAGTGCAAGGCGGTGGAGGTTCAGGTCGGGGACAAGGGCCTCGAGCGAGCCGTGAAGCACCTCAAGCGAAAGATGGCTTCGGAGGGGATCCTTCGGGAGCTCAAGCGCCGCCGCCACTACATGAAGCCCTCCGTGAAGCGTCGTAAGAAGGCCGCAGAAGCTGCCCGCCGACGCCGCAAGCGCATCAAGCAGGGCATGTACGAGCGCTAATGCGCGGCCCCGGGCGCGATCTCGCCCACGCTTGAAAAGGTCTCGCGTACCGCGCGAGGCCTTTTTGCATTTCGAGCCGGCCGTTGCCACCGGCGAGCAGCCGAGTCCCATTGCCAGGGGCGTAGGCCGGCGCCTATACAGTCGCCATGACCCGCGTCGCCCTGAACCGCGCCCTTCTGCTTCTGCTCCTCGCCGCCTGCGGAGGCACCCCGCCGCCGCTGACCACGGCGGAAACGGTGGTGGAAACGCCGCGCGCCGCGCCGCAGGCCTACGACGGACCCGCGCCCGATGGGGTGGACCGCGTTCGCATTGCCGTGACGGACGCCCAGCCTTCGCGTGGACCGGCGACGGCGCCCGTTACGATCGTGGCCTTCTCGGACTTCCAGTGCCCGTTCTGCAGCCGGGTAGCGCCCACCCTCGACCGGATCGTCGAGCAGTACGGCGAGGAGGTGCGCATCGTTTGGCGAAACCTGCCCCTCGACTTTCACGAAAACGCAAGGCCCGCCGCGGCCCTTGCTTATGCGGCCTTTGTTCAGGACGGCGACCGCGGCTTTTGGCGCGCCCACGACCTGCTTTTCGAAAACCAGCGCGCCCTCGAACGGAACGAACTCGTCGGCTACGGACGGCGGCTCGGTCTAGGTGACCAAGCGATCTACGCCGCCCTGGGCGGCGCGCACGACGCGGTCATCGAGGCGGACATCGAGCTCGCCGGTCGCGTCGGCGCACGCGGCACGCCGAACTTCTTCATCAACGGCGAGCAGCTCACCGGTGCCCAGCCCTTCGAGAGCTTCGTGGGCGTGATCGAACGTGCGCGCGCGGCGGCGCGCTTCGTGCGTGATCGCGGTGTGCTGCCCGGCGACGAATACGCGGCGCTGATGGTTCACGCGAGCGAGGGCCCGCCGCCGCGGCCCGAGGTCCCGCCAGCGCCGGCGCGCCGCGAGCCCGCTCCCGCCGCCGTCTCCAACCTGCCGCTTCAGGGCAACCTGCCAAGCCGCGGGCCGGCCGACGCACTGATCACGCTGGTGCTCTTCTCGGACTTCGAGTGCCCGTTCTGCGGCCGACTGGAGCCCACGCTCGACGCGCTCATGCAGCGCTACCCCTCGGAGTTGCGCATCGTGTGGATGAACAACCCACTGCCCTTCCATCAAAACGCGATGCCCGCGGCGATCGCGGCGCACGAAGCGTTCCTGCAGGGCGGCGACACCGCCTTCTGGGCGATGCACGAACGCATCTTCAACAACCAGCGGGCCATCACGCGCGCGAACCTTGAACAGTGGGCCGGCGAAGTGGGCCTTAACCTCACCCAGTTCCGAGCGGCCCTCGACGGCAGCACGCACCGAAGCGTCATCGAGGCGCAGCAGGTCATTGCCCGTGGCCTCGGCGCCAGCGGTACGCCCTCGTCCTTTATCAACGGCCGCAACGTGCGCGGCGCCCAGCCCGAGCCCGCGTTTGTGTCGGTGATCGACGAAGAGCTCGTGCGCGCCCGCGCCGACGTCGCCCGCGGAACGGCACCTGGGCCGAACCTCTACACAGCCCTGACGGCGGGCGGCGCCACGGAGCCGCAGTTCGTCGGCCCAGCTCCTTCGGCGGCTCCTAGCGCGCCGGCCAACGACCACGACTACGGCATTGCCGTTCCGGCGGACGCGCCGAGCCGCGGGGCGAGCTCGCCGCGGATCGTCGTTCAGATCTTCAGCGACTTTCAGTGCCCCTTCTGCAGCCGCGCCGCGCCGACCGTCGACACGCTCGTGAACGAATACGGAAGCCAGGTCGAGTTTGTCTTTCGCCACTACCCCCTGCCCTTTCACAACAATGCCTTCCTAGCGGCGGAAGCTGCCGTGGAGGTGCACGCCCAAGTGGGCGACGCCGGCTTCTGGCGCTTTCCCGATCTGCTCTTCGCCAACCAGCGGGCCCTCGCGCGCGCCGATCTCGAGCGCTATGCGCAGCAGATCGCCGGCGTGAACCTTCAGCGCTTCCGGCGGGCGCTCGATCAGCGCACCCATCAGGCACGCGTGCAGTCGGACATGGACGCCGTTCAAAACGCCGGCGCGCGCATCGGCACGCCCTCGTTCTTCATCAACGGCCGCCTCACCCAGGGCGCCCAGCCGATCGAAACGTTTCGCGCAGCGATCGACCGCGAACTCGCGCGCTAGGGCCGCCAATCATGGCGGCCCCTCCTTGCC
This sequence comes from Myxococcota bacterium, assembly GCA_039201085.1. Classification (GTDB taxonomy): domain Bacteria; phylum Myxococcota_A; class Polyangia; order Polyangiales; family Houyiibacteriaceae; genus JBCCRV01. Next base: position 3,239 of record JBCCRV010000549.1, read on the forward strand.
CGTGACCTTGCCTTTGCCTTTGCCCTAGTCACCCACCGCTGATCGCCGCGGTTCACCTGATGGAAGATCAGGGCAAGGGCAAAGGCACGGGCACGGGGCAATGACTTGCGCTGCCGCGCGCGTCATTCGCGGCGGCGACCCGGAGTCCAAGTCGTCGCCAGGTCGACGCGCGTTTCCAAGAAGCGTGCGAGGCGGTGGAAATCGCTGCCGGGCTGGATGTAGCGAACTTCGGCGCCGATCGTATCGCCCTCTTGCAGCGTTTCGAAGGGCACGTACTCCAGTTCGAACTGGCCGCGTACGCTGATCATGTGGCCCGTGAGCGACTCTTCGACGAGGGCGCGGTAGGCGCCGATGCCGAGCTGGCTCGCGAGCATGACGTCGTAGGCATGCGGCAAGGCGCTGCGGCTTTCGTAGCCGAGCTGCACGCCGCGTATCTTCTTCTTTCGGCCCGTGCGCTCGAGGTAGCGCTCCGTTGTGAGCGTGGCCATGGTTCGGCCGAGGTCGAGGCCGCCGAGGGCGACATCGCCTTTGTGGTCCTTCGGCGCGGCTTCGCCGCCGGGCAAGAGGGCGCCCAAACCTTCGGCGAGCACGACGGTGCCGTAGTGTTTGCCCCGGCCTTCACGCGTGACCATGAGGTCGACGATGCGATCGGCCAGCGCCGCCGTGTCGAGCACGCCCTCTTCGAGCAAACCGTCCTGCACATCTTCCGGGCCGACGACCCAGTTGGCTTCGCCAGCGATCGCTACGCCGTACGAAAGCCAGCCGGCTTTACGCCCCATCGTTTCGACGATGAAGTAGCTGCTTGTGGCAATGCCGTCGGCGCGGAGGTTTTGCAGCTCCTTCGCCATCACGTCGACGGCAGTGAAGTAGCCAAAGGTGAAGTCGATGCCGCGGTAGTCGTTGTCGATCGTTTTGGGCACGTGAACGATGCGCACCTGCGTGGCGGTCTCGGGCATGAGCCCTTGATAGCGGTGCAGAAGCATGGCGGTGCGAAGCGTTCCGTCGCCGCCGATGCTGATGAGCGCGTCGATGCGCAGGTCGACGAGCGCGCGGTAGACGTTGTCGAGGGCCGCGGTTTTTTGGCGGTCGCGAAGATCGTCGTCCGTCTCGAGCCCTTGACCGGGGCCCACGCGGGATGTGCCGATGATCACGCCGCGGCTGTTGCGCAAATCGGAGAAGTCGTCCGTGCGAAAGACGCGGTAGTGCTTGTCTTCAATGAGCGGACGCTCCGGGCCGTAGGCCTGAAGGTTGGAGTAGCCGTGAAAGAAGCCGATGACCTCACGGCCGGCCTCTACAAAGGACATCGCCGCCGCACTGATCACGGCGTTCGCCGCCGGGGCGGGACCGCCGGCGAACACAAGCCCAACGCGCTGGATTGAACCCATTGCTAGAGGGTGAAGGAGCGCGAACTTTTTCAGGAAAAAAAACGCCGGCCCTGCCGAAGCGGTGCAGCCGGTCGGCGCGTCAGCCGCCCGATTGCTCAATCATTTTGACGACTTAGATACTGCTTCGGTGTTCACTGAACACGCTTCACTGAACAGGAAAAACTGAACGCAGAAAACTGGACACGTTATCAGTGGTTGGGCAGTGTCCGGCCATGGACACGCGACACTACATCCTCTTCGGCATTCTCGATCAGCTCCTTCACCAGGCGGAACGCCCCTCCACCGCCGCCCTTCTCGCCCGGCGCCTCGACGTCTCGGCCCTCGAGGTGAGCGACGCCCTGCTTCACCTCGAGGGCAAGGGCCTGCTTCGCGCCGACACGATGCGCCTCACGCTCTCCGGCCTCGCCGCCGCCCAAGCCCTCGCCGGCGCCCGAAGAAGCCGACGCACCCAGGCGGCCTAGGTTCAACGGGCCCGGTCGCCGGTGGGAACCGGCGGGGGAGAGGGGCTTCACCCGCCGGACGCGGTTGAAGCTGCTGTGGACGCGACTCGCTAGCGCTCGCGGTCCACGCCGCCGCCTGCGGCGTCGGGCTTCAAAGCGTCCTCTGGGTAAAGCCCCTCTCCCCCGCCTTCTCTTGCCGTCGAACCGGTGAAAGAAAATGGGTGGGGGCAGCGCCCTATGGCTCTCGTGTCTTGCGACACGACCATAGGGCGCGGGACTTAGCCCACGTGACCCGACGTTCTACAGACATAGACGCGCAACGTCTGGTCCATACGCGCG
>JBCCRV010000550.1:0-5375 GCA_039201085.1 Myxococcota bacterium
CGCCGGCGCGCCGACGGGCCGGGATGTTGGGCGCTTCAACGACGCGATGGACTTTAGCTGGGTACGTTCGAGCGGCGAGGGTACGCCGGCCAGCGTGGCAGAGTTCCTGCGGCGCACGGAAGAAAGTCAGCGCCACCAGCATCGCGCGGGCGTCCTGGGCCAGAGGGGCGGCCTGGCGGATGCGCGCCTTCAAAACCTGCGCGGAACGGACATCGAGCGCTTGCTCACCGGTCCAGAGATGCGGCTTGCGGCGGGCATCGACCCCACCCTCGAGCTCGGCGATGAGGCGACGCTTGAGGCGGCGTCGCCCCTGCGCGGCATGTCCCTTTCGCGCCTTCGGGCCATCGAGGAGGCCCATGCACGCATGCACGAGTCCGGGCATTGCGTGGTGCACGCGGAGTTTGCCGACGAGGGCCTACTCGGCTTGGCGCGCGCCATCGCCCGCGCCACCGAGCGGGGCGACGGCACGCTGGAGTGGTACGGACGCACCTACCGGCTTACGGGCGAAGACGGCGCCCTCGACTACGCCGCCGTCCGCGACATGCTTCGCCATCCGATCTTTCACGGCGTGACGGCGCACGAGATCGGCCACACCCTGGGGCTGCGTCACAACTTCAGCGGAAGCCACGACGCGCTGAACTATCAGCCGCGCTATTGGGAGCTTCGTGACGACGGCTCGATGGCGCCCCGGGCGTACGATCCGATCACCGACGAAGAGATCGACGGACGCATCGCCGAGTACCAGTACTCGACGGTGATGGACTACGGAAACAACTTCGTGGTCACGGACGCGCACGGCGTGGGCCACTACGATCACGCGGCGATCAAGATGGGCTACGGCGACTTGGTGGAGGTGTTCACGGACGCACCCGAGCCTGCCGAGATCGCGTGGTGGGGGTGGATACAGCAGGCCGGCTGGCCCGTGCCGCTGAAAGTCTCGTCCTTCACGGGCGGTCGGCCTAGCGCCTACCAGTACACGGATTGGCCCATCGAAATGGGTGGCCGCGAAGCGCTTCAGGCGCGCGCCGATGTGCCCTACACGTCGCTCCAAGCGGACGGCTTTCTGGCGTCGCAGGGCATCGGTGACGCAGTGGTCGACCCGGAAGGGCGCCCGATGGTGCCGTACATGTTCTGCACGGACCATCAGGCGGACCTCGGGCCGGACTGCCAGCGCTACGACGCGGGGGCGGACGCGTATGAAGCGGTGTTGTCGATCATCGACAGCTACTGGAACTACTACGTCTTCAACGCCTTCGGGCGCGGTCGCGTGGGCTTCACAGTGGACAGCTACGCCTCGCGGGTGCACGGGCGCTACTTCGAGAAGCTGAAGCGCGCGAACCAGATCTACGCGCTCTACCGCGGCGTCTTCGAGGACATTTTTGGCGAAGCCGGTACGGCCAACTTCATGGTGGCGGAAGACGGCTTTGGCGCCTGGACCACGGCCGTGGGTTCGGCCTTTGAGCTTCTAACGCGCGTGGTCGCCAACCCCGAACCGGGCAACTACATCGAATCCCTTCGGCCCGACGGAAGCCCGGCCTATCAAGCGGGCAGTAGCCTCTTTGCGCTGGAGGTCGACCCGTTCGAGGGGCGCGGCCTCGAGACCCGGTGGGATCAAGACGAAGGCTTCTTCTGGTTCGAGAACCTCGAGCGCGTGGGCTACTACTACGACAAGTCGCTGGCCCTTCAGGTGCTGCTCGACCCACAGACGAACTTTCTGGGGCGCGACACGGCGGCGGACGTTCGGCGCTATCAGCTAAGCTTTTACACGACCTTCGGACCAAGCACCGAAGGCCTCATCGGCGGCTTGGTGGGATCGGACTGGTCGGCGATCGCGCCGCGCTTTGACGCGGATGCGCTGCGCTACCCAACGGCCCTCGAACTTCGAGAGCGGCTGCCTATCGAGGGCACGCCGATCGATCCGAACACGAGCTTTTCGATTCAGCTCGCGGCGGCGACCTACGGCATGGCGCTCATTCCGGAAACGTACGACCGCTCGTTCTTTCAGCGGGCGCGCGTGTGGCTTCGCAACGGTCCCGAAGGCGTCGAGCCAGCCGAGGGCACGCCGGTGGTGGAGTTTACGAACCCCTCCACGGGGCTGATCTACGTCGCGGCATCCTACCCAGATGCCAGCGGCGAAGAGACGGGGCCCGGCGCGCGCATGATTCGGCATGCGCAACGCTTGGCTGCCACGGGCCAGTTCGATGCGCTGACGGATTTTGTGGACAACCTCGACATCGTGCGTCGACTGAGCTGGCGCCTGGAGTTTGGGGACTAGCGCCTTCGACAGCGCGCGATCGCGCGTCGGGGTTGAAGGTTGGGCGGCGGACGCATGTCCGCGTGCTTTTCCGACATCGATCGCGCGCCTTGCTATCGTGAGGTGCGTGCATCGCTCCCTTCTCATCGCGTCTTTAGGCGTTTTCGCGTGCACGCAACCGCGCGCTTCGGAAGCGCCGGAGTCCGCGGAAGAGTCAGCGGTGGTGGAGTCATCGGAGAGCGATGGCGATTCGTCGAATGGCGATCGTTCGGACGCGGAAGACGCGCCGCTCACCGAAGAGCTGCCTGAGCCCACCTGCGACGAACCGCTCCCCGTTTACGTCGATGGCGAAAGCACGCGCAGCGTGTGCGAAGGTGCCCTCGGCGGGCTCACGGTCGTGGATCTGAACGATGATTGGGCGCCGTTTCTCTTTTCCGAAGACCCGGCGCTCGGCGATGTTGGAACGCAGGATTACCGGCCTGTGTATCTCGCCCTTGCTGACGAGCGCCTGAGCGAGGTCGACTATTCACTGGACCACGAGCTTTACCTCGAGCTCTTCGGCATTACGCCGACGTTTCGCGTGCTCATCGAACGACTCGGCGAAGACGAGCGGCACGCATGCCACGCGCAGATCGACGACGCGCCGATAGAGAACCTTTCGTCGACGCTCCGGCCTTGGTCGCCGACGGCCGAGGAGCAGCGCGAGCGGGTGCGAACCGTTCGCTACCTGCGTGCGCGCCTCTCGCGCGCCGCCGAGGAGGAAGGCGAAGCCGACCTGCACGGACTCGACGACCACGAACGCTGGGGGCCCCACTACAAGCGACTCGTCCGGCTCGCGAAAACCGTGGACGCCATCGAAGCAGTTCAGGCGCACCTTGTCTGTGACGGCCTGCTTGGTGGCCGCGCGCGCTACGAGGAAGGGGTCTTTGACTGGCGCACGGCCGGACCGCTCGCAACCTATCAGCGGCGCCACCTCATTGTTTCGGGCGGTGCGCTGGACGCGCCGACGCGCCGCTCCCTTCAGCTCGATAGCCGCGAAGAGGACTTTGCGGCGGTGCTTCGTTCGCTTCGCGAGCGCGTCATCGACGCAACCGGTCTGATCGAGGACGGCTCGGCGGCGCGGCAGTGGGGCGACGTGCTCCGCATGCCCCTCGACGCCGACGAGTTTCGCTTCGATGCGGGCCAGCCGCCGGCGGAAAACCCGGCGACCGACCACGTGGCGCCGGCCACAGAGGCGGCGGCCCGTGCGCTCGGCCTAACGAGTCCGGAGGCGGCGCTCGCGCAGCTGCGCGCCCTTCGCGCGCGAGGGCATGGGCGCGTCGCCGTGCGGCTTCCACCGCCGCCGCCGTACTACTCGGCGGCGATGGCGCTGCGCGCCGAAGTCGATCGCGGTGACGTCTACTACCGGTTTCCCTACGACAGCCGCGGTCGGCGCTTGCCCGCGCGCGTGGAGCGGCGTCCGGTGCTCACGCTTTATGCAGAGCATGAGGGCCAGGACGTGGCTCTTGTCCGTTGGCCGACGACGATTGGCGGCTGGAAGCCGGAGCGTACCGCCTCCGGCGGCACGGGTCTCAAGTACAAGCTCTCCTACGTGGGCGAGCGCGTGTGGCGCGATGTGATCGCGGCGCCCGCGTGGCTGCCGCCGCCGAGCACCCCGGGCGACGATCTGCTGCGCCGGGTCAACGGGCGCATGGTGCCCAACTACAGTCTGTTCGGACCGGGCTACCGCTCGGCCTATGGCCTGGCGATGCTGATGCACCACCGGGTGCTTCCGCCCCTCGACCCGGACGCGGATCCCGAGTCGCCGGAAGCCCAGCCGCGCTTCTTCGATCAGGGGATTCGCGTGCACGGATCGGTCAGCTACCGCTCGATGACCACGGGAACGAGCCACGGCTGCCATCGGCTCTTTAATCATCTAGCGGTGCGTCTTGCCTCGTTCGTCTTGCGGCACCGGACCTTCGTGCGCCACGGCCAGGTCACCGTTCGCTACCGGCGCAAAGTCCGGGGCCACGACTTTCGCATTCGCTCGCGCGGCTACCGCTACGAGCTAACGCCGCCCGTCCGCGTCGATGTGCTGGAGGGTCGCCTGCGGGGCGGGACACGGGCGCCTATTACGGGGTTTCGGCCCCTACGAGAGGCGCTCGTTCGCAGCGTCGAAGCGGAGTCTGCCGAGTAGGAAGCGGAGTCTGCCGAGCGGGCGGGCCGATGGCCCCCAAGCGGAAGGCGCCGTCCGATGGTCCGCAAATTCATAGGTTTGGGCGCTCCGTGCGCCCGTCAGGGGCCCTTGTGCCTCTCACGAGACCTTCGAAGTTCTCGAATGGTTTTTTTGCGAGTCCGAACAAAACTCAATGAACCTCGTAACGTTGCGGGGCGTACTTCGTAGGCCGAGCATGATGACTTTTCGATCCTTTCCCCTCTCCGCAGCGTGGCTCCTGAGCCCGCTCATGCTGACCATGGTCGGCGGTTGCGATGCCCGCTTTTCCGACCTCCGGTCCGAGAGTACGGAGGTCGAGGTCGACATGGCCATGATGGCGGACGCGGCGGCACCGGATACGGCGGCGCCGGACCTGGGGGTGCCGGATGAAGGTGCACCGGATGCGGGTGCGCCCGAGACCGGTCCGGAGGCAGGCCCCGATGAGGGCGTTGTGCCCGAGGACATGGGCGTGGGCGGCACCGTCATGGGCGATCTTCGCGGCGTCAGCGGCTACGACGCCACGGGCACCGCGACGCTCACCGCGACGCAGCTCATTCTCGGCGACGGCTTCAGCGTCGACCGCGGACCAGGCCTCGTGGTGGTGGTGAGCCCACGGGACAGCCTTGGCCGCCGCATCGACCCGGCGACGGACACGAACCTCGGCGTGCTCCCGAGCTTCCGCCAGGCGCCCGACGGCCCGCCGATCACCTTTGACTTCGATTCGCTTCAGTCGCCGCAGAATAGCTACGTACACATCTACTGCGAGCCCTTCGGCGTCGCCTTCGCCATCGCGAGCTTGGAGTAAGGCCATGAAGACCCGACTGCTCTCCCTTGCGCTCGCCCTTGCGGCCGGCGCCACGGCTTCGAGCGCCGACGCGCAGGCGTGGATTCGCGATCCCGGTAGCGTGTACGTCAACCTTGGCTACC
>JBCCRV010000551.1:0-5357 GCA_039201085.1 Myxococcota bacterium
CGGCATTGGGTCTAGACCGGTTCGGCCTTTATTTGATTGCCTCGGATTCGTCGGTCGGGTAGAGATCAAGGCGCGAGGACGTTGGACGGCTGGCGCCTTTGAAGGACGAGCAACGCCGAGGTCGGCGGGAGCGGTGGGTCCGAGGCGATCAAATAAAGGTCGAACCGGTCTAGACCCGAAGGTAGGGAAGCTCGGTGCCTGGCCGGGTGCGACGGGCGTAGACGTCCCGGTAGTAGCGACGGTAAGTGTTGACGGGGTTGTCGCCGTCGGCGTCGCACGAAGCACCGTCTTCGCATGGGTAGTGGCCGAAGGACGGTCCGCCCCACTCGCTCGGCCCTAGACCCGCAGCGCGCATGATCGCGATGAGCAACTCGTTGTGCGGCGGGCCCGCGTACCAATCGTGGTCGTCCTTGCGGGCCAGCAAATGATCGTAATCGGCGTAGTCGATGAACTCGCCCATGCGAATGCGCCCGCCCAGACCACCGGCTAGAAGGAAAGGCGCATCCATCCCCGGGTGCGATCCAATGACGCTGGTCGACATGTCGGAGCAAACGACCACCAAGGTGTTTTCCAGCAGCGTCTTTCCGTTCGCTTCCATCACGCCGTCGAGCGAGCGGAGGAGATCGGCGATGAAGCGGCAGTTCTCCCGCATCAGCGACGAGTAGAGCCCCGTGCCCGCGCGGTTGTTGTCCGACGCGGCCTGATGGGCTCCGTCCGTGTCTGAATGGGACGAGCCAAGCTTCCAATAGCCCACGCGACTGACACCACAGGCAAAGGCCTGCGTAAAAAGCTCCACGTGCTCGCGGGCCCGAACGGCGCGCTCGTCGCTTCCGGTCACGCTGAAGGCCCGGCACGCACTCGCAGGCGCGACCGCCCCGCCCCCATCCAGGCGAAGCTCGAGCGACCGCGCGAGCGCATCGTAGCGTTCGATCGTCTGCTCAACGCGACGTCGATCTTCGCCGCCGAGCCGCGGCATGAGGCGGCGGTATTGGGCCAGGCTGCCCTCCACCACGCGAAGCCTCCGCCGGAGCGCTTGCTCCTCCGCCGAGGGTCCGGCCGGAGCCTCGGATCCGCTCGGAAAGCCATCGCTGAAAAGCTGCGCAAAGGCCACATCGGACGAGACCGCCGCAATGGAGCGATGATCGCGAAACGAGTGGGTCCCATTCGGCCGGCCGATCGAAAGGCGCAGGACCGGCACCGAGGGCGGCGCCGCATAGATATGGTCCGCCAACACGTTGTCGACGGAGATCGGGCTCACGGAGGTGTTCTCCCGGGTGTCGCGCCCGGACCCGGTGAGCACGGCCTGTTGGTGTTCACGCGCGTTCGTCAGCCCCACGCCTCGTACGATCGTCATCTTGGAGCGGAAGTCCGCGAGCGAATCGGCCATGTACATGCCAAGGCTCGCGCCCGCTAGCGAAGCGGTCTGCACCCCCTCGCCCACGCTGCGAAAACCGTCGACACGCGGCTGCCACGCCGGCGCCCAAACGCCGTGGCTCCAAGCGATAAACAGGAAGCGGTCGTAGCTCCCCGCCTGTCCGAAGCTACGGGACGTGAGCGAAGGAAGAAACGGGAGCGCCGCGGCGGCCGGTGTGGCCTTCAAGAGCGTGCGACGGGTCGTACGATGCATGCGAGTCCTTCCGCGACGCTGGCTTCCCGCACCGCTACAGGCCAAAGGCTAGTTCCGCGCCTGCAATCGGTCTGTTACGGCTGTTGCGTTCCTTGGCTGGCCCCTCGCTAAAGGCGTTATGCTCGGGCGTGCGCAAGCTGCTCCATCGCGGTCGCAACGGAAGCGCGAGTGCGCTCTTGGCACTGCTTCCCTTTGCGCTCGCGTGCGTGGACGCGAACGACGAACTGGCGCCGATGTTCGATTCGGAAGTCCTGCTTCGCGTCGACGTGGGAGCGTCGGCCCTGCCCGACGATCCGATCACCCACGTGGGCGTTCGCGCGTGGGACGAGACGCACCGCCTCGTGCTCGATGACTTCACGGAGATCGACCGCTACGAAAACAGTCGCTACTTTCGCTTCTTCGTCGACCCGGACTTCGACGGATCCGTGGAGAGCCGGACCGTTCGGGTCGAGGTTGAGCTCTTTAGCGCGTCCATGTGCCCGAGGGGCCGCGAAATACGGACCTACCGTTTCGAAAACGGTCAGCAGCTGCCGGGCGTGGCCATCGAAGACGACCCGGCGCACGCCAACTGCATCAGCGGCTTCGTGGAAATGGACGGTCCTGGCCGCGACTGTGAACCCACAGCGCCTTGTGCCAGCCCCTGGCAGGCTTCCGGCGTCGCCTTCAGCCGGCTCGCCACGGACGAAGAAGGCGACCGCCTGGAGTCCGAACGTCAGCGTTTGGTGGTCGTCTACATTCGCGGCGGCACGATCATCGACGATGCCGAGTCCTTTCTCGCGCGCCGTCGGCGCATCTTTCGCGCCTGGCCCGGCACGGTCCTGCCCGAAGGACAGGACGGACCGACACCGCCGATCCTTCGGGGAAACCGCGACGGCGACGAAGCGCTCGACGCCACGCTTGTCGTTCGCAGAGGCCACCAGACCTTCGAGCTGGATGGCCTGATCTTCGAAGGCTCGTCCGAAGGCGTCGCCATTCTTCGGCGGGTGGCCACCGGCGGCTTACGCAACTGCGCGCTTCGCTCCGAAGGAACGGCGCCCCTCGTCGCCATTGAAACGGAGGACTCAGAGGTCGACGTCGACATGGGCGGCGGCCTGCTCGTTCTGGAGCACAACGTGTTCGAAGACGCCGAAGTGGCCGTCGAGATTCGCGAAGGCAACGAAAACTGGCGCATCCTGCTGCAAGCGAACCGCTTTACCAACGTCGGAACGGGCATTCGCGTCGAATCGTCGCGTCCGGCCATCGAAGTCCGTGCAAACACGTTCTGCAATGCACGGGATGCCGCGCTCGTCAGCGCCTCGGACGACGAAACGCTTCCTGTGCTGCTCGTGCAGGACAATGCGTTTATCGACGGCAGCGTGGGCGTACGCGCGGTCGAGCAAGCGTCCAGCCTCACGCTGCAGGCCAACAGCTTCGCAGGGCAGCGGAGCGCCTCGCTGGAGCTGCAAACGGCCGCACCGATCGCGATCGAGCAAAACCTTTTTGAAACGCTGCCCCCCGCCGCCACCGGCAACGTGGAAGGCCGCGTCGAGCGAGAAGGCTGCTTCGTCGTCCCGTCGGGCGCTGGAGGCGTTTGCCGCGACTTTCCCGCCTGCGGCCGGCCATAGCTGCAACGGGCCGATCGCCCCTGCGCGAGCGCGCGAAGCGATTCCCCCAACCGGTCCGCATCTCGCGTAACAGAACGATCGCGCCCGTCCGCCTAGGCTGACGGCATGCTCAACGTGCAACGTGCGCTCCCTGGGATTCTGGCCACGGTGATCGGGTGCACCGGGAGCATCGGTGGCGCCGGCCCCTCCAGCAGCGCGGGCCCCACAATCGACGGGCGCCCGCGCGAGCCGGAGCCGATCACGACACCCGGAGCGCCGATTCCCGAAGGCGGCACCGTCGAAATGGTCACCTGCGACCGCGATGCGCGCCCGTCCAACCCCTCTCGTCTCTGGCGTCTCAATCCGGAGCAGCTCAGCGCCACCTATGCACGGGTCTTCGGAACCGAGCTAGCATTGCGGGGTCATCCCTTTGAAGCGATTGGCGAAGGCGACTCAGGCAGCACCTTCACCAACCTCGTCGAGGTCTCCACAATGCACGAAGAGGCCGTGCGCCGCCTCACGGCGGCCGTGCAGGACGTCGTGGGCCCTGCCGCCGACCGCGCGCTCCTCGACGAAGCATGCCTCGCCGATGCACCGAGCGAAGGGTGCCTGCGCCGCCACCTCGAACCGCTGGTCGCACGCGCGACCCGCAAGGCGGACAACGGTCGGCAGGTCGACCGGCTCGTGCAACGCGCCATGGCCGAAAACGACGAAGGCGGCGACGGCCTGCTCCTCGCCTACGCCTTGCTCGCCCTTTCGCCCGAAGTGCTCTTTCGCTGGGAGCTCGCCAACGACGGCGCGTCGCTCAGCTCCGAAGCCTACGCCGAGTTCCTCGCCTTTACCCTCACGGACGAGCCACCGAGCGCCGAGCTCGCGGAACGGCTTGGTGCCGGCGCCGACCCCCGCGAAGAAGCACGTGCGCTCCTCGGCTCCGACGCCGGCCGAGACGTCCTTCACCGCTTCATGCGCGAGTACTTCGACTACGACGCAAGCGACGGCGACAGCAAGGACGACGCCGTGCACAGTATGGAGGCGCTCATCGAGAGCACGCGCGTGTGGGTCGATGCGCTCATCGATGGTCCGAACTTCTTTCAGCGCCTGCTTCTTTCGACCGAGGTCTATGCCAACCGTGACTCCGCGTACGCCTACGGCGTGATGGCGAGCGGCGACGAGCATGAGCGCTTCGACCTTGGGCCGGACCAGCGTTCGGGCATCCTTACCCAACCCTCGTTCCTGGCAAACCTTGCCACCTTCGACCACACCGATCCCACCAAGCGCGGTCACTTCATTCTCAACCACTTCCTCTGCGACGAAGTCGGCGGCATTCCTGCGGACGTTCCCCCGTTGCCCGACGATCCAACGCTCACGATGCGCGAGCGCCTTGACCTGCACCGCTCGCGCGCGGACTGCGCCGCCTGCCACAGCCGGATGGATCCGCTGGGCTTTCCCCTCGAGCAGTTCGACCACCTCGGACGCTGGCGTGACGAAGAAAAGGGCCGTCCCGTGGACACCTCGGGCGAATTCTTCGGCGGAACGGACATCGACGGCCGCTTTGAAACACCGCGCGATCTCGCCGAAGCACTCGCGTCGAGCGCCCAAGCAGGAACCTGCTTCGTCAACCACGCGTTTCAGTTCGTGTACGGACGAATGCCTGCGCAAAGCAGTGCCGGAGACGTGATCGGCGCCGATGCCTGCGTGATCGCCGACGTATACGAGGCCTGGAGTACCTCCGAAGGCTCGCTCGTCGACCTCTTTGTGGAGCTCATGGTCAGCGAAGCCGCGCGAACCCGAATCCCAGCATCCGGAGAAGAACGATGAAACGCCGACACTTTGTACGTGGAGCCGCCCTCGCAGGGCTCTCGGGCTTCGTCGCCCCGCTGGCCCGCTCGGTCTTGCAGACGGCTTCGGCGCAGAGCGGTACCGATTCGATTCGCTTTCTCTTCGTCACCACAACGAACGGCTGGTGGCCCTGGCGAAACACGACGCTGATCGGTGATATGGACGACGACAGCGCGACGAACGACGCCGACAAGCGCGACATGGGCCGCCGCATTTCCGGCGACCCCGTCGACACCCGTTCGATCACCCTTCCGCCCGTGATGGCGCCCTTCGAACGGCACCAAGAAAAGATGCTGTTCATCGACGGC
>JBCCRV010000552.1:0-5345 GCA_039201085.1 Myxococcota bacterium
CCGAAAATACGCCCTCGGTCACGGCTCGGCTCGCCGAGTCCCCGGCGAGCGCCGCCGCGTCCGGCGATTGAAAGGCCACCGGACCGCCCGTAGCGCGCAGAATGTCGCCGATTCGAATGGTTTCGGGCGAGCGCATGAGGGCGTAGCCACCGCGCGGGCCGCGTTTCGACGTGACCAACGCGGCGCGCTTAAGGTCCTGAAAAATCTGCTCGAGAAAGCGGTGGGGAACCGCTTGGCGCTCGGCGATGGCTTTCACCTGAGTCGCCTCGCCTCGCCCGTGGTACGCGATATCAAACATCGCACGCACGGCGTAGCGGGCTTTGTTCGACAGCTTCACGGCCCGGAGTCTTTCATACATCGGGAATGTCGACAATTCGCCAAGGCGGAGTGCAGCGACGGAATGTGGACACCGGGCACGCTTGGCGGCATCTTCATGATGCGTTCGCATCAGGGAGGACTGGCGCTTGAGGGTTTGCGAAGAGTGCGGGACCCGCTTTCGGGGACAGCCGACCATTTGCCCTCTTTGCGGTGGGATCATGGTGGATGTGCCCGATCCGCTCCTGGGAAAGAACGTCGCCGGTCGATACGCGATCGAAGAACGTGTGGGTGCCGGCGGCATGGGGGTCGTCTATCGGGCCAACCACGAGGTCGTCGGCCGGGACGTGGCCGTGAAGTTTCTCGCGCCGGAGCTCGCGCACGATCCCAAGAACCGGACTCGCTTTTTGCGGGAGGCGCGCGCGGCCAATCGGATCGATCACGAGCACATCATCGACATCACGGACTACGGCGAAACGGACCTTGGCGAGGTCTACCTCGTGATGGAGTTCTTGCGCGGTTCGCCGCTCAACGAGGTACTCGCCCGCGGACGGCTCGCCCCCCGGCGCGCGATGGTGTTGACGGCGCAGGTGGCGTCGGCGTTGGCACGGGCTCACGAGCTCGACGTCGTTCATCGCGATATCAAACCGGACAACCTTTTCCTGCTGGACGGATACGACGAGGACTTCATCAAGATCCTCGACTTCGGCCTTGCCCATATGAAAGGTGAGCTGCGCGTGACGGCGACGGGAACGGTCTTCGGCACGCCCGAGTACATGTCGCCGGAGCAGGCCCGCGGCGCCCCGGTGACGGGCGCATCCGATCTCTATTCGTACGGGGTCGTGCTCTACGAAATGCTCACCGGTTCGTTGCCCTTTACGGGCGGTACGACGGACCTGATCTTTAAGCACCTTCGCGAAGTGCCCCCGCGCGTTCGCGCGCGAAACCCCGATGTTCCGGACGTGCTCGACACCCTTGTGATGGAGCTGCTCGAGAAGGAGCCCGAGCGCCGAATGCGAAGTGCCCATGAGTTGATGGAGCGTTCGAAGGCGTGGCTGTCCGAGCATCCCCTCGAGCTTCGTGAGCACACGCAGGGAAGGCCATCGACCCCGCCCGTGCCCGCCGCGATGCAGCTCGCGGAACGCTGGCGTTCGCGCTTCGAGGGATTTCGCGCGATGGCGGGCGAAGTTCATTCGGACGGCGGTCCAGCGTGGCTCGTCGCGTCGCTGGCCTCGATGGGTGAAGCCGTCGCCGAGCTCGAGTCCGTCGGCGACGCGCTCGCCGACAGGGCACGCGTTTTCAGTCAGCGCGAAGAGGATACGCGAGCGACGCGCCTCCGCCTTGGCCACGCGATCGATGCCCTCGCTGCGGACCACGGCCATGTGATGACGGAACTGGCGACGATGCCGAGCCGTGTCGCGGAAGGTGCGGCACGCGTGCGGCAGCTCGACCCGGCCCTGGCCAAAGCGTGGAAACGGGCGGTGAACGAACTTGGCCCGCAAGCGCCCGAGGGCGTCGACTCGCTCGGCGCGCTTTGGAGTGAATCGGGCCTTGAGGCGCTGCGCGAGTTGGGCACGCTCGCGGGAACGCTGGCGGACGCCCGACGGGCCGTCCGCGGTGCCGACGCGGACCGCGCGCGTCTTCAGCACCAGCGGGATGACCTGGCGTTTCAGATCGCGCAAATGAAGGGGCGCCTCGCGGCCCTCGCAGCGGCGGTGGATGTGGACCAAGATGACCTGCGCGAAGAGACGAAGGTACTCGACGCGCGGTGGGAGACGGCGCTGAACGCCATCGCGTTCGCCGCGTCGAAGATCATCGACCATTTGATGGACTTTGAAGAGTTGCAACCGCGGCTGCGCAGCTGAGTTCGTGGTGCGCAGGGCAAATCGGGGATGAGTGTGCGGAGCGCGTGAGCCGTGGCCCTTGCGTTCCTCGCATCGGCGCGGGATCGTCCGGCGGTGCGCGCGCTCTTGCTCCTTTGCCTGTGTTCTTGCGCCTCGGAACGTGCTGTCGAAATCGAAGCAGATGGCGACGCCCCGCCAGGTTTCGTTTCCGGCGAGCTCGAAGCGCGTCTCGAGGAAGCGGACGGGCGTTTGCGCGCGCGCGGTCTGAGCGAAGAAACCTTCGCCTGGCGCGGTTTCCTCATCGATGGCGACGCTGATGCGCGCGAACTCGAGCTGCAGCGCGGCGCCTGCCATGCCTTTGTGGCAGCTGTTTCGAGCGGGATAAGCGAGATCGATCTCGTGCTTCACGACAGCGAGGGCATCGAACGTGCCCGCGGTAGCGGCACCTTGCGCCTCTGCGCCAACGAGTCTGGCGTGCACTTCCTCAGCGTTCGCGCGGCCGGTTCCGGTCTCTTTTCCGTACGGCGCTACGTGGGTCCTACCGGCTTGGACGTTCGCCTGGACGACGTTTTGGAGACGCCTTGAAGCTCCTGCTTCTGACGCTCGCGCTCGCGTGCTCGAGTTCGGCTCCGCCCGAACGCACGCCCCGAAGCATCGGTGATTTGGGCCCTGTGGATGCGCTTGCGCGGCGTTTCGGGCGTGTGCAGCGACGCATGGCAAGTCGTGGTTACGGACGCGCGACGGCGCTGCAGCGAACGTTCGTAGCGCGAAACCACGGCGCGGTGTTTCCGTTGGAACCGACCCCGGGCGTTTGCACCACGACCGTGGCCCTGGCGGGCGGAAGCGTCTCGACCCTGCGCATGCGGCTCTACGATGAAAACGGCGAGCTGATCTCCGACGATGGCTTGGAGGGGCCCGGCGCGCTGGTGCACAGCTGCCAGGAAGGTCGCACCCGCAGCTACCTGACGTTGAGCACGCTGCAGGGTAGCGGCGCTGTTGTGGCCGCGGCCTTCGAATCGGCGAGCGGGGCTGGCGAGGGTTTCGACGGACTCTTCGAAGGGGTCGTCGCGCCCGCTTCGCCGCTCGAACCGGTTCGCCGGATGCTTGTCGAAGCGGCGGAAGCGCTCTCGGCGCGGGGTCTCGAACCGGACGGTGACGCGCAGTTCGCGCGACTCGCGCAGGGCCAGCAGGCGCGCGCAACGCTTCAACTCGATGAACGCTCATGTGCCGTAGTGGTCGGCCGAAGCGACGCTTCGCTGCGCGATCTGGATCTTCATCTTTACGATCGGCGCGGCGCAGAAGTCGCGCGTGACCTTGGCGTCGAGGAGGAGCCACGCCTCGAGTTTTGCAGCGTTGATGCGTGGACCGGCACGCTCTCCGCCGTGGCCTTTGCCGGCGCGGGCACCGCCGGTTGGAGCGTTTGGAAACGGCCCTTGGGCGACGAAGGGGACGATGTGGAAACGGCGCCTCCAGCGCGCGCGGCGGTGGGCATGGCCAGCATCGAAGCGGCTCTTCTCGAGCGTGGGTTCCGTCCGGAAGGCGTGCGGATCGAAGGAAGCTTGGCCCCGCGGCAAAGCGAGAGCTACGACCTTGATTTGGGTGCGGGGTGCCGCTGGATCGTCGCCGCGCCCGACGAGTCGCTCGACCTCGACCTCTACCTCTATGACGACGACGGCGTACGCCTCGATCGTGACGTACGCGTTCAGCCCAGCGCGCGTGTCGGCCTCTGCGGCGCGCAGCGCGGCGTTCGGATCGCGGTGAAGGGGTACGGCGCCGGCACGTTCTCCATGGGCGTGTTTGCGGCACCGGATGGACAGCAAACGCTCGCCGAACTTCGGCGCAGTGAAGCAAGCGCACCGCTGCTCGCACGGGGCTTTCGCGCGTCGACCGACGAGGAAGCACCGTCGACGGACGTCGTGCGCGCGCTTTCGATCGAGTCGGGATGCCGCGGGCTCGCGGTAGGCGGAAGCGAGCGAATCGAAGACCTCGATCTGATCGTCGAAGACGGCGAAGGCGCGCGCCTGGCGGCCGACACGGGGCCGGCGCCCTGGGCGAGCGCCACCGTGTGCGTGGAGCGCGCTCAGATTGTGCGCTTCGTCGTGCGAAGCGTGCGCGGTGAGGGACCGATCGCGATGCAGTGGTTGGAGGGCGCATGAAGGCATGGACGCTGACGTGCCTTTCGTTCCTCCCCGCGCTTTCGGCCTTCGCGCAAGGGCCGAGCGAGCGCGCCTTTGCCGCGCCGGATTCGCCGCTCGTCGGCGAGGTGCATGACGGCTGCCGGAGTCTGGTTGCCGACGGACCGCCGCGCCTTCGCCTGCGCCTCGCGATGCTCACGGAGGACGGCGAAGAGCTTGTCCGAGCCGAAGGCCTGGGCGAGGCCGCCGTATCGCACTGCGGCGAGCGCCGCTTCTACGTCCTCCGAGTGTACGGGGGCCAAGGCGAGGTGCGCGTGGCGTCGAGCCCGGGCGAAAGGGGAAACGGCGGGACCGGCAGCCTTCCTTCGGAACCGACGCTCGACGTGAGCGGCCATCGCTACGACCTGCAGGCCCGCCTTGACGCCGAGGCCCAGCCTTGGCGCGACGCGGGCTGGCGCGGCGTCGAGACCGTCGACGCCGCCGGATGCTACGCGCTCCTGGGCCAGGGGTGGCGTGTGGAGCGCGAACCCCACTCGCCGGGGCCGCTGCGCCTCGGTCCGTGGCGCGCCGAAAGCGCGTTCTGCGTCGACGAGGGCGACGTGCTTCACGTGGTCTTTGGCGACGAAGACGTGCAAGCGGTGTCGCGAGAGGGCGATTTCTTGCGCGAAGAGGTCGAAGAACCGACCCCTCATGTGCTGCTTCGCGCACCGTCGGCCCCATCGATCCGCGGACTCGCCGAGCGGCAGCGTTTCCTGCTCACGCTGGGAGCGGGCGGAGCGAGCTTGAACCGTGAATGGGCGGTGCGCGGTCGCTTTCCCGACGCCGCTTCGCGTGTGCGCCCGTCGGCGGGCTGTGAGCGCTTCCTGGTGCTGGCGGACGGCCCGGCCACGATCACGCTCGGCGAGCGTCCTGTGTCCTTTGTGGGCTACGCGGACGTGGCTCGCTGCGGAGTCGAGCGCGTGGAGGTGCGCTTCGGTGGCGGAGATACGCTCGTGCAGCTCTGGCGGGTGCAGCCGTGAAACGCGCGATGATCGCCATGTGTCTGGCCGCA
>JBCCRV010000553.1:0-5337 GCA_039201085.1 Myxococcota bacterium
GGGATGAGCGAGCGCTCGCCCGGGCGGCCCGGAAACTCCTTCTTCAAAATGGGTACGGCCAACCCGAACGATACGCCCACCCGCGGCCGAGAGTGGATGAACGGCTACACGTACATCTTTCACAACACGCTCGCGAATCCGGACGGCCTCGGACCGCACGGCCTTGGGCACCAAAGCCGGCCCATGCGAAAGGTGATCAGCCGAAACAACGTGCTCTTTGTTGGCGACCGTGCATCGCATTCGATCGGCGTGAGCCAGCACCACGCGGACGTGGACTTTGACTTCGACCTCTACAACGAGACCGTGCCGGAAGGTTCGGAGCGCTCTGGCTTTCGCGGCGAGCCAACCTTTGCGCTCGGCCGCTTCGATCGCGAAACGCTGACGGCTTCCTATGGCTTGGCCGCGACGTCGCTTGGCGTCGACGGCGGTGAAGTGCTGCCAAACTTCAGCGACGTCTTCGAGGGCGCGGGCCCCGATGTGGGCGCGCATGAGGGCGCCGACGCGGTGACGTACGGACCGGGCGCAAGCGAGGTCCCTCCGGCGCTCTGCGAAAACGGGCTCTGCGGCGCCGCATGCGACCGCCCCTGCGAACCCGACGGTGCCTGCGCCGGAAGCCCTACGCAGGTGGCAAACGCCGCGCTGAACGTGGATGGTCGCGCCGAAGAAGCCCGTCCCACGGCACCGATCGCGCTGGCAGCCGGCGAGGCCGAAGCGAACGTCATCCTGGCTTGGACGGACACAGCGCTCTTCGTGCGCGCGGAAGTGGCCGACTCCGACCTGCGCGCGCACGTGGAGCGCGGCGCAACCGGCAGCGTTTGGCGCGACGACGCCGTCGAAATCTTCCTCGATGCAAATCAGAGCAGGGATGGGTTTTCGGACGACGATCTTCAGCTCGTCGTCAGCGCCCGGGGCGCCCTCTTCACCTCCAGGCGCGTCGACGTTGACGTCGCGACCACGGCGCGCGGCACCTTTAATGACGACGTGGACGATGAGGGCTATGTGATCGAAGCGGCGATTCCGTGGGATTCGCTCGGCGTTTCACCAGCGGAAGGCCTGACGATGGGCATCGACCTGGCCCTCGACGACCGCGCCCGACCGGACGACGGCAGCGAGCGCGGCGGAACAAACGCCACCTCCGATTGGGCGGACCTTGCCAGCTATCGGGATCCCCCTCAGTGGTGCGCACTAACGCTCGGCGCGCCTCCGAACGACACCGGTCCTACGACGGATGCGGGCCTCGAAGACGCCGGCGTTCCTGAAGTGGGCGCCGATGCGACGGAGCCTTCCCCCACGGGGTCCGGTGGATGCAGTACGGGCCCGGCATCGGACCTGGGTCTTTGGTCCATCCTTGGGCTTGCGTTCGTCCGACGGCGCCGCGTTTCATTCCCCTGATAACTCGCAGGCGACTTCGCGAGGACGCGGCACTTGCAAACGCGCCGACTTACTCGACGGGGCAAGGACCGACGTTGAAACGCTCGTGGGCGTTGGTGCAGCGAGGCCCCGTATCATTGATGCCGGCGACGACGGCGCCGCACGGATAGCTTCCGTCCACGTCCCAAAGGGGTACGTCCGTCAGTGCGCCGCCTTCGTAGCGATCGACGACCGTCGCACCCACGCCGAGGCCGCCTTCGCCCAGCGTTTGAAGGGGCGACTCGGTCCGGTTGCGATGTAGGCACACGCCGTTTTCCGGATCGAGTGCGGTGTTCGTGTCCAGCGACACACTGCCATCGTCCACGGAGATCTGTGGGTTCGGTCCGAAGGTGTTGTTGAAGTCGATCGCGCTCGATGTCTGCTCCGTGACGAACATCGCCAAGCCGGCGGAACGTGCGGTGGCGTTGTTGGTCACTCGAACGCTTCCCATAATCGACGCGTTGCCCGAGCCGACGCGAAGGCGAATGCGGCTATCGAGGAACGTGTTGCGATTGAGCTCTGCCTCCCGCGTACCCACCAGCTCCACGGCGTCTTCCACGCCCGTGCCGATGAACACGTTGTCACGCAGCAGGGGCCGGTCGACGGCCAACTCGTCGCGCGTGCCGCAGCTCGCAGCGCCGCCGCACCCGCTCGCGCACACAATTCCGCGCCCGGCGCCGACCATGAGGTTGCCGAAGAAGCGCTCGTCGTCGCCTTCGCCGTCCGTTATGGGCGAATCCAAGCTCGTGACGATGCGAAAGGCCGTATCCACGTCGCCGTCCGAAAGGTTGTTCTCGAAGAGGCAGCGCGCGCTGTGTGAGCAGCCGAAGGCGGCATCGCCGGTGGCGGGGTTGAGACTGTCCAATCCGCCCGCGATGTCGGCGAAGCTGCGCGCGTTGGCGTAGTTGCGCCGAACCTCCACGTCTGCCGACTGAAAGATCGAAACTCCTTCTCGATGAAAGTCGTAGAGCTCGTTCTCTTCGATCAGGATCCGCTCCGACTGAAACACAAGGATCAAGTCGACGTTCACGAAGCGGTTGTTGCGGCTGAAGAGGTTTCGCCGAACTTCCACAAACGAACTCTCTGACACCCGAAGCGAATGGTGCGAGTTGCCGTCGATGTCTGCGCCGACGATCGTCAGGCCTTCGATGCGGTAGTGCGCGCAGCCTCGAACAACAACCATGCTGTCCGCGTCGCCGGGCCCCGCGACAAAGCGCGCCGTGCGTTCCACATCGGCACGAACGGTGATCGGCGCCTCTACCGTCCCAGACGCGCACGGGCCGCCATCGCACGCGGTTTCAGCGGAGCCGCACGCAATGTCGAGCAGCCCCGTACCCTCCGCCGTTCCATAGCGGCCCGGCAGAAGCACAAGCGTGCTTCCCGGCTCCAGTCTGCCGGCGGCTTCGGATAGACGGCGAAGGGGCGCGGCACGCGTTCCCAGCGCTCCGTCCGTGCCATCGGGCGAAACGAACACCGCATCGTCGGCACTGGCGTCGATCATCAGATCGGAACCGTCCATCGCAAGATCGATCGCATCGCGATCGGAGGCGTCCACGGGGAGATCGGACGCGATGTCCACACCATCGGCGTCCACCCGACGATCGGACCCATCATCGCCCCGCACGTCGACGCCATCGACCAAACCGTCAGCCGATACGTCGCCCAGCCCGCCGTCGCCCTGGACGGCCTCGAGGCCGATAAACCCGCACCCGGCGGCGAGAAGCAAAACGAGTCCCACCCACCTCATGGCCAACCCAGGATGTCATATCGCCCGATACTTTCAAAGCCGCGCACCACTGCGAGCAGACAGCCGCGCGGCCAACCCATGACCTAGACGAGCGCGCTACTCGCGGGCGGTGGTTCGGCAGCCAAGGCCAAGCACGCCTTACGAAACCGCCTGTGGCTACGCGGCGCGCTTCGGCGCCTTGGCCGGGCGCACCGGCCGCTTGCGGCGACGACGCTTGAGCTTGTCGGCGTGCTCGCGCTCCGTGCCCACGTAGGGCTCACGCGTTCCCATGATCTCGTCGAACCAGGGCTTCGTGACGCACCAGTTCGCATGCGGGTTCGGACCCATGTGGTGGTCGAAGTGCCAGGGCACGTGCTTTCGCGCCCAGAGAGGATCGAGATGGCTACGCTTGTGCACGCGGTAGTAGTTGACGGCCGCGTAGGCCATCGTTCCGACAAAAAACGGGGCGATGGGCGCGAGCGGCATCAAACATGAGACGCCCGCCACCAACGCAAGCGCCTCCTTGCCCTTGGACGACGCGGCCGCGATTGGCGCTTCGTAGTGATGGTCGCGCATCTCCGAGCGACGGCATTCACGGTGGTGCTCATGCCAGTGGAAGGACCAGAAGCTGTCCTTCTTCTTGCCGAGCCCGTGCAGCACGTGCTTGTGCACCAGCCATTCGGTGGCGTTGGCAGCCAAAAGCCCGAGCGGAATGCCAATCATGATTCGTCAACCTCCTAAAATGACCACTTGGTCATCCTTTATAAATAATGACTGCATAGTCACTGTTCGTCGAGGAATTAAACGACCGATCGGTCACTTTTCTTGAAGTCCGGAGCCGTTAGACTCCGTGGCTCTGGTAGCGTGCCGGCCGTGGGAAAGCGCGAAGAGAACCGAAAGCGCCGCGCCGAGGACCTCCTTCGCGCGGGCCTTTCGCTCTTTCTCGCCCGGGGCATCGAGCCCGTGTCCATCGACGACCTCACGCGCGAGGCAGGCATGGCAAAGGGCAACTTCTACCGCTACTTCCCCGGCAAGGGTGAGCTCGTCGAAGCGCTACTCGCCCCGATGGCGGGCGCTGCGCGCACGGCGATGCGCCGCTGCGCGATCGCCGTGGGCAAGGCCGAAGACCGGCCTGGCCTACTGGAAGCCTACAGCCGACTTGCCTTGGATTTGGCGTCCCTCGGCCTGGCTGAACGCGACCGCGTCCGCCTGTACCTCCAGGAAAAGCGCGCGCCCGCCACACCCGCAACGGCGACCATACGCACCCTATCAGACGAGATGGACACGGGCGCCATCGCGCTCACGGACATGGCCATCGGCCGGCAGTTGCTGCGCGTGCGCGATCCACGCGTGAGCGCGCTCGCCGTCGTCGGCGCCGTCGAGTCCCTCACCCTCGCCTACCTGAGCGGCCGCCTCGACGCGCCACCGGCAGAGGTCGCGCAAATCGTCGTCGCCATGGTGATGGAAGGCCTCGCGGGATGAGGCCCCTCTCCCACGCCGATTCTAGAGGACGGCGAGACGGCGCTTTTTGCCGTAACGATCGACCTCGTCCGGCTGGTTTGCACCCGTGAGCACGCCGTGGAGGAACGCTTCCGCCGCTCGGTAGGACGAGCGGACGAGGGGACCGGAGGCGACGAAGCGAAAGCCCATCTCCAGACCGCGTTCGCGGTAGCCCTCGAACTCTTCGGGGGTGACGTAGCGCTCGACAGGGGCGTGGCGCTTCGTGGGCTGGAGGTATTGGCCGAAGGTGACGACGTCGACGTTGGCGTCGCGAAGGCGCTGCATCGCTTCGAGCACCTCGTCCTCGGTTTCACCAAGGCCCACCATAAGGGAGGACTTCGTGACGTTCGCACCGGCCTCCTTGGCCCAGCGCAGCACCTTCTCGGAGCGGTCCCAGCTGCACTTCGCATCCCGAATCGAGCGTTGAAGGCGCGGAACGACCTCCACGTTGTGGGCGAAGACATCGGGGATGCCATCGACCACGACCGTTTCCACATCGCGTCGTCGGCCCGCAAAATCGCCAAGCAGGACCTCGACGAGCAGCTTTGGGCTGTGGTGCTTGATGCGGCGCACCGTTTGCGCCACGTGGGCGGCGCCTCCATCGAGCAGGTCGTCGCGATCGACCATCGTCATGACAACGTAGGCGAGGTCCATCTCCGCCAGGGCGCGGGCCGTGTTTTCCGGCTCGCGCGGATCGACCA
>JBCCRV010000554.1:0-5330 GCA_039201085.1 Myxococcota bacterium
CCGTCTCCATCCCCGTCGCCGTCTCCATCCCCGTCGCCGTCTCCATCCCCGTCGCCGTCTCCATCCCCGTCGCCGTCTCCATCCCCGTCGCCGTCTCCATCCCCGTCTCCGTCTCCATCTCCGTCTCCATCCCCGTCGCCGTCGCCGTCGCCGTCGCCGTGTCCATCGCCGTCGCCGCCCCTATCACCGTGCCCCGTCACCGTCCCCGACCCCCTAACCGTTTCCCCCTTACGGTTCTGCCGCCAGGAGCGTGCGCAGGGCGACGATGTGCATGAAGAGGGCGGTCATCACGGCGAAGGGCACGATCCATCCGTAGGGCACGTGAAAGGGCAGAAGGAGGGGGTCTTCGAAGCGGGTGAAGGGGCTTGGAACGCTGGTGAGGGCGATGCGAACGACGTTGGCTAGCAGGAGCAATCCGAGGGCGTGAAAGCCGATTGCGAGCGGCCGGGACGGGCGACGAAGAAGCGCGGCGCCTACGAGGAGCGCAAGCGCGCCCGTCAGGACGTCGAAGTTCTGACCGGACCACGTCATCTGAACGGGCACGGCGCTTCCTTTCCAATGGTGTAAAAGTAGCTCGAGAGGCAGTCGAAAGACGTGCACGAGCACCCACCCGGCCATGGGGGTTGCCTGGCCGAGTCGCGTCATCGACGGGCGGGTTGCAACGGCGAGCGTAAGGAGCGTCAGGGACGCCATGAAGGCTGCCGTCGCCGGAAAGAAGTCGGGCCGTAGAACGAAGCCGCCGGCGAGAGCGGTGGCTATGGCGACCCCGATCGCTATCGCGGCGTGACGGCGGGCCCAGGGGGTTCCACCCGCGCGAAAAGCGGCGCGGCTTAGGAAAAGCTGCACGCCGATGAGCAGGAGCACGAACAGACCGGTGCTCAGCAATGAGGGCGTCGACCACTGGGCAGGCGTTTCGGGCATGTTATTTACTATACGTTAATTAAGTAATAGATATATAGAATTAAATCTATGGCTCGAAGCTACGCCCAGCTCTGCGGCATCGCCCGCGCAATGGATCTGCTCGGTGAGCGCTGGACCATGCTCATCGTTCGCGACCTCATGCTCGGCCCCCTGCGCTTTGGCGAGCTTCTAGCGATCGAAGAGGGCATTGGCCCGAACCTGCTCGCGTCGCGCCTGCGTCGCCTCGAAGACGCGGGCGTCGTGACGCAGTCTCGATATGGGCGTGCCCGGAGCTACGCGCTGACGGAGCACGGTCAGAGCCTAAAGCCGATCCTCTTGGGTCTCGGTGCGTTCGGCTCGTCCCTTCCGGGTTCGCTCGCGGAGAAGCGCGGGTGCTTCGATTGGTTTGCCTTTTCCCTTCACCGACGGGGCCGTGCGTCGCGCCGCGCCGACCCCGTATTGCTGCGCTGTGGCTCACGGCAAGTCGTCGTCAGTACGGCACCTGAACTGTTGATTCAGCGGGGCGACGGGGTGGGCATCAGCGAACGTGTCGAAGGCGAGCTTCCGGCGCTCGCCGCATGGCTTGCGCGCGGCAAGGACTGGAAGGAACTGGAAGCATCGGGCGCGCTGAAGGTCGACGGAGACCGCCGCGCCATCGAACGCTTCAGCCGCCTCTTCACACTCCCCTGAACCTGCTTCGCGAACCGGCGGTTTATTCCGTGGAGCGACAATGAAGGCACCCGCCTGACCGGTCTAGCCAACCAGGCAGCTTCGATACAGCAAGCGTGGGCAGTTCACGGCGTCAGCCGCTGCACGGAACAGCATGAAGCTTCACAAAAAGCCGTGCTCCGCGTCCCCGCTGCGCCACGACGCGGATATCGAAGGCGTCGCGTGTTCTACCCACCACGCCTCCCCAGCCGCGGCGACGCCGCGGCTAGTGCCAGCTTCGCGAACCGCCGCCGCGTTCGCGCCCACCGACCAGAGACGACCCTTGAAGGCCTTTGGGAGCGGCGTCCGCGAGCGGGTCGTGCGAGTTGATGAAATGAAGGTTCTCGTAGTTGATGAGCACGTGCGCCACGACCGGCCCGATCAGCTGGCCCGTGCATTCATAGATGGCGCCGAGCAGGAAGCCCATCACCACGGCCCAGACGGTCCAGGGCCAAAACGCACGACTCGGTCCAAGGTGCACGAGCCCAAACACCACGCTTGTGATCGCAAAGCCCGCCCAGGGCTGAAGGGCGCCGCGAAAGAACAGCTCTTCGGCGATGCCGCTGGAGATCGCGAAGAATACGATTTCCTTTGACGAAAGCGGAACAAGCAGCTCACGAAAGGCAACATGAAGCCGGCGCGCCCATGGAGTGCGTCGAACGAGCACACGCGTGGACCCGACGCCAAGCGCAACCAGCACCGCGGCGAGCGAGAGGGACACCACGATTTCCATCGAAGGCTCGAGCTCAAGCCAGGGCTCGGGGTGGCCCCCCAAGGGACGCTCGTCGAGCACGAAAACGATCAGCGCGCAGACCGCGAGTCCTCCATAGACCAGGAGGGCGCTCATGATGCGACGCCGAGCCATCGACTTATGGGGTACCAGAGGCTGGGTAGGCCATCAAACCGGCAGTGCCGCGTTGACAATCGCAGGGTCCGCCACGCTATGATTCGGCGCAATGGGTGCGTTCATCGCTGAGTCTCCGCGCATCCTCGTGGTGGACGATGAGCAGGTGATTCGCGAGATCCTCGCGGACTTTCTGAGCCTCGAGGGGTTCGACGTGCGCACGGCGCCCGACGGCTCGGAGGCCCTCGTCGAGCTCTCGCGTGCCCGATATGACCTTGTGCTCAGTGATTTGAAGATGCCGAACATGGGCGGCATCGAGCTCCTCGAGACGATGGCGAAGCACATGCCCGACGTGGTCA
Organism: Myxococcota bacterium; assembly: GCA_039201085.1. Classification (GTDB taxonomy): domain Bacteria; phylum Myxococcota_A; class Polyangia; order Polyangiales; family Houyiibacteriaceae; genus JBCCRV01. The sequence continues at coordinate 2,812 of JBCCRV010000554.1, forward strand.
CGGTCATCATGACGGGCTTCGGTACGGTGGAGACCGCCATCGAAGCGATGAAAAAGGGCGCCTACGACTACATTCTCAAGCCCTTCAAGATGGAAGAGGTCGTGCACACGATTCGGCGCGGTCTCGACAAGCAGCGGCTCACGGCGGAGAACATGCGCCTCAAGGAAGCGCTCTCGCTCTACAAGGTCAGCGAAGCGATCGCGACGAGTCTCAGCTTGGAGCAGGTGCTCGGGACGCTCGTTGAAGCGGCGACGGTCGAGGTGCAGGCCGACCAGGTGACGGTCTTTCTCAAGGACGGCGAAGGCGGCTTCGAGCCTCGGGTGGAAGAGACCAGCGAGCGCGCGTCCCATCCCTTCGGAAGGGTGGAGTTCAACGTGAACGCCGTCGCCGCGTTCTTTGAAGAACAAGACGTGCTGCTCCGTCACGGCAACGGGGTGAAAGAGTTTATTCACGGCGACACGCCCGTCGAATCGATGATCGCCACGCGCCTGCGCATTCGCGGCGAGTCCGCGGGCTTCCTCTGCGCCGTGAGCCAACAGGTCGGCAAGCGCTTCGACGAAGGTCAGCGCAAGCTCGTGCACATCGTCACGGACCGTGCGTCTGCAGCGATCGAGAACGCGCGCCTCTACGAGAACCTCCAGGCCACCTTTCGGCAGACCATCAAAGGTCTCGCGAGCGCCATCGACAAGATGGACAGCTACACGGCCGGCCATTCAGAGCGGGTGGCGGCGTACGCACAGATTCTCGCGATCAAGCTCGGTCTCGACGACGAGATGGTGGAGATCGTTCGCCAGTCGGCGCTCATGCATGACGTCGGTAAGATCGGCTGCGTGATGAACCTCAATAAGCCCGGCAAGCTCAGCCAGAAGGAGTACGAGGTCTTCCAGGAGCATCCGACGCACGGCAAGGACATCCTTGAGCCCATCGCCTTTTTGCACCCGCTGATCCCGGGCGTGCACCTCCATCATGAACGCTGGGATGGCGCCGGCTATCCGCTCGGCCTCAAGGGCCAGGACATTCCAATCGTCGCCCGCATCATTAGCGTGGCGGATACCTACGACGCGATGACGAGCGACCGCGCCTACCGAAAGGCGCTCCCGCACGACGTCGCAACCAGCGAGATTCACCGCTGCTGCGGCAGCCAGTTCGACCAGGATGTCGCCGAGCCGTTTCTTGAAGCGATCGAAGACAAGCGCTCGACGGACGCCGAGAAGGTGGCCGACGGGGTCGCCGAGGCTTCCGATCTGACCAAGGACTGAGCGTCCTGGCGCAGCCTCGCGAAGACACGCGCGCGCTGCTGGTCGTGCTCGCGCTTGGCCTGGCCCTCATGGCGGCCGGTTGGCCGTTCACGGTGGACGACGCGTTCATCACCCTTCGCTACGGGCAGAACCTGGTCGAGCACGGGTCCTACGCCTTCAACGCCGGCGACACGTCCGATGGCGTCACGGGACCGCTTTGGGTGCTGCCCGCCGCGCTTGCAGCCCTCGCTGGCATGCCCGCGCTGCCGAAGTATGTCGGCGGCCTTTGCTTCCTGGGAGCCCTCGCCGTGCTCCTTCGCGCTGCGGGCCCCAAGCGCGGGCGCGTGGCGGCCTATGCGATGGTGCTCGCCCCAAGCGCCACCATCTGGGCTACGGGAGGCCTCGAAACGGGCATGGCGACGCTGGCCTTTGCGCTCGTGCTTTTTGCGCGCCGCGGAAGCTGGCTCGCCGCGGCCGTCATTCCTTGGCTTCGTCCCGAGCTCGTGCCGGCCGTATTGGCTGCATCACGCACGCACCGCGACCGCTTCGCACTGCTGACGGGATTGGTGTCTGTTGCCGTCTTTCGGGTCGCGCTCTTTGGTTCGCCGATCCCGCTCAGCGCGCTGGCCAAAGCGAGCTCGATCGGCGCTGGGGTGAGCTACGTCGGGATCGGACTGCTCTTGCTCAGCGGCGTCGTCGGTTTTGAATTGGCCCTTCACGGGGCGCGCCGAGGGGAAGTAGACGCGAGCGACGCGCCCGGCCCCTTTCGTCTGGCGCTCGTCGTCGGCGTGCACGCGGCCGCCGTTGCATTGGCCGGCGGCGATTGGATGCCGGGCTATCGGTTGCTCATCCCCGTGCTCCCGGCCCTCGCACTTCTCTGAGCGCACGGGCTTGAAATGCGCAGCGCGAATTGGCGCTCGATGCTTGGCGCGCTCTGGTTTGTTGCGCTCGCGGGGCTCAGTGCTCAGCAGCTGGTGCCGGCAGCAGAGTCGTCCGCCGGGCGACATGGGGCGACGGGCGTGTTGGCGGAGCGGCTTGCAGGCGGGGAGGGCGCCGTGGCGGCGATCGACATTGGCTTTCTTGCCTACGCGAGCGGCCGCGAGTTCGTCGACCTTGGCGGCGTCACGGACTCCCGCGTCGCCAACATGCGCGGGGACCACGTCGACCGCGAGATCGACGTCGCCTACCTAGAAGAACGCGGTGTGACGGACGTCGTGCTTCACAGCGTGCGCAGGCCTGTTGTTCAGGACGGTCGCCTCCGTCACATCGATGGCTACCCCA
>JBCCRV010000555.1:0-5312 GCA_039201085.1 Myxococcota bacterium
GCTGCACGGATAGCGAAGAGCGATGCATGACGGGAACGGGCGACACGGCGTCCTTCCACGTCGACTTCTCCTACCCGACTCGCCAGGAAATTCGCCGCGCCCGTGTGTTTGGCGACGCCGAAGGTACGTGGGTGAGTGAGCGCGTTCGCCTTGTCGCCGATGGCGTCGAGGTCGCGACCGCCGCCGCGCTGACCAACGACTGGGTTGACCTGGACGTGGGCCGCGGCGTCACGGCGGAGCGCGTCCGTCTAGAGGTGATTGGGGGAACCGCGGCGCAAGCCCGCGAGCTTGAACTCTTTGGGCTCCCCGAAGGCACCGGCTTCTCCCCACCCGAGGTCGAAGTGAGCGACGGCGACGCGGAGATTCTCGTGTTCGATCCCGACGTCGGGACCGCTTCAGGCGACGGCATTCGCGTCGTTCTAGTGGAGGAACTCAACGACGCCGAAGAAATCACTGCTCGACGGCTCCTGCTTTCACCGCCTTACCGAGTGAACCTTCGCGAGCTCAGCGCAGCCCGTATCAGTGCCTTCAGCCTGGAAGAAGCAGGCGGGGGCGGTCTCCAGGTTCGCGTGGTCGCCGCTGGGGACGTTTTGCCGACCTTGGACGGCGGCGTAGCCGATGCCGGCCCAAGCGTTCGCGACGGCGGCACCGGCGATGCCGCGCCCATGCAAAGTGGCGACGCAGGACTTGCGGACGCATCCATGGACCCGACGGACCTTGAAGGCGGCTGCTCCGCCGTGGCCGGCGTGGGACGCGGCACGCACAGCGCCGAATATCTGTTTGTCGCCACCCTGCTTGCGTTGGTCCAGCGGCGCAGGCGCGCATCGAAGATGCGGTCTGCAACGACGGCTGGACGCCGTAGCAGTACGCAGAACGGGTAACGGACCGCCACCCCCCGACTCGACAACATGGCCCTCATGAAAACCTACGATCCGTCCGTTGCGCCGACGCATGTCGCCTACGCCACCCTGCTTCTCCTCGCCGCCTGCAATAGTGTCACGCTGCCCGTCGAAGACGGCGGTGCGCCCCCGGTCGATGCCGCGCCGCGGGATGCCGTCGCGGATGTTCTAAGGGCTGACGCATCCGGCGAGGATGCATCCCTCGCCGACGCGGAACAGGACGTCCTGGCGGACGCAGCACCCACCGACGCGGCGACATCCGATACGCCAGACACCTGCGCCACCGTGGGCGACCCCGTTCGCTGGCAGTCCTTGGTGTCCGCTCGGGATGACGGCGGCACGCTCTTCATTGAGGCCGATGACACGGCCGCGTTCATCGCCGGCGCGCAAAGTGCGCGGTCCTTCGGACCGGGAGACACGGGTCTGGTTCGCTTTGAACACGTCGATTCGTCCAACCACTTCTTTGTCGGCCTTGGCGCCCGGGCCGCCGTGGCTGCCGCCGACCTCCCGTTCGCCATCAAGGCCGAAGCGGGCGAACTGATCGTTCACCGTCGCGGCGAACGCGGCGAACCTCTGGGGTCGATCGCGCGCAACGACTACATCGAGCTCCGTCTCGACGAGGGCAACATAGAGGTGCTCCGCGTGTCGGCGGGAGAGTGCGAGCCACTGATGCGCGAACGACGCCCGGTCGGGGCGCTGAGCGCGTTCGTTCGAGCGGCGCCCCGGTGGAGTGGCAACTTGCAGTTTCGCGCTTCCATGCGCGTCGAAGAGGGCCCTGCACCCATCGCCGACTGTCACCACGTTAGCGATCACTTTAGCCGGGCGGAGCTCGAACTCTATCGGCGCCGCGCCGCCGGCGAAACGACACACAACTACGTTCGCGACGGCGATGCGGCGCCAGGCTCGCCGGGCGAATGGACGCGAATCGAAGCGATGGCCTCGGACTTTCTCGAAGGACGCGATTCGGACGACAATGGCTGGAACGGACCGCCCAACGGCCCCGACGGCTTTGTGAACATCAACTACGACGCGGATCCGTATCACGTCTTCGACAACGTGATGAACGCCGCTTTCTACTCGCTTGTCGCCGACAGCGCGGAACACCGGGAGCGCGTCGCTGATGCGATCCTCGCCCAAACGGACACGTCACGCTACCCGGGCGTCGACTTTTCGAACCGCGCGCGCTGGCGAACGCGTGCGGAGGAGCCAGCTATTCAGGCTCACCATCAGAACCCCTTCTTTTTCACGGCCGACTTCGTCAAGAAGGTCCTGCACAGCTATGAGTACACGTCGGTTCGACTCGTCGAGGGATTGGTCGAAGACAGCGATGCCTACACGGAAGCCGAGCAGATACAGATCGAAACGTGGCTCTGGAACGCGGGCGACTACTACCGCCGCGTTGTGGACGGATATCTGGAAGAGGTGTTCTTCGACTCGCGGAGCGACCGGATCGCGGGCCGACACAACGCCAACCTCTCGCGTGATCCAGGCTGGACCAGCGCGCGACTCTGGGACGGCGGTCCTCGCGCCCACAACGGCCACCTCCAGTGGCAGAACCGGATTACGGACGAAGTCACGGTCTTCGCCGCCATCGGCGTGTTCCTCGATGACCCGGACATGATCCTCTCCGCGCGGCTCTTCTTTCAAGAAGTGATTCGCTACGCCATGCAGCCCGAAGGATACCTTGGCGACCTCTACCGTTGCGAGGCCTTCGGCATTCACTACACGCAAGGCCAGCTGGCTCATCTGATCGAGATCGCCGATCTGTTCGCGCGAAACATCGATGGGGCGACGGGCCGTCGGCTGGTTGGCGACGCGACCTGCGACGGCGACACCAGCCTCTACGAGTACGAAACGAGCGAAGGTGTGACCATGGACGGCGACCCCACGTCGACGACCGTCGGCGGGCCAAAGTCCCTGCTTCGCGGGCTGCTAGCGATGGCGCGCTTCTACCACGAAGCCGATAACCCCGGCTTTACCTGCCGCGGCGAAGCCCTCGACGGCACTGGGATGGGCGACGCATGGACTGCACGCCCGCATATCCAACATTACTGGACCTGGGGCCAGGCGATGCTCTTCTACCGCTCGGACGCGCTCGAAGACTTCATCTACGGCAACACGGACGCCGGATACCGAGGCTGGCATACGGACTTGGGCCGAGTGGCGAACAATGGCTACGTGTTGCCGAGCACGCGAGGTACGTTCTCCACGAGCGTGGGCAAGCTCCTCCTCTACGGGCATACGCACCTTGAGCCGTCGGTCGACCCCTTCTCGAATCGCTAAGACGTACCTTGCGCAAGCGGGCGTCTGCGCCGTCCAAGGCGGCCAGCAAACCGCTTTGAGTCTGGCCACGCGGGCTGCGTCCGGGTCGCTCGTCGATCTTGTACACGCCCTCGGCGCTCAGCGCCGAGGGCGTGAGAGCTTGGCAGTCTGCTGGTCGGGCTTTCACGTCTAGCTGCAGATTCGTTTCGACCCTCGGCCCGCCGCGAGCAGCGCGCTGATCAGGTAACGGCGGCAGTGGCGCCCCGCCCATAGGGTGCCGCCATCCAGTTCCCGCCTTTTGCCTGACACATGCCACCCGCTCAAAAGAAGCCAGCCGATCCAAAGCGAGAAGCAACCGTCTCACCTGAACGTTCGTCGCGTGGCGGCGGGCGCGTTCCGCAGCTTTCGTCGATTCGAGGCATTCACGAGCTCGATGACGCGGCGCTGCCTATGGACCCGCCGGCGGAAGACCCCGCTCGTTCCGCAGCCCCGCACGATGACATAACCCAGGACGGCCCGACTTCAGCCGTCGTTCAGCAGGACTGTTCCGAACTGCCCGCGAACCTGGTGGGCCATTACGCCGGAAACTATCGCCTCGACGCACTGCTCGGTTCCGGTGCATCGGGAAACGTCTACCTCGGCATGAACCCGAAAATCGGAACGAAGGCCGCTATCAAAGTGCTGCATGCGGAAGTCGCCGCGAACGAAGAGCTCGTGGCCCGCTTCATGCGTGAAGCCCGAACAACGACGGCTATCGCGTCGACGGCCATCGCCCGCTACTTCGACTTTGGCGAGCTCGCCGACGGTCGAACGTACGCCGTGATGGAATACGTTCCGGGGCGCTCGCTTGAAGAGCATCTGGCGAGCGGAACGTTCAGCGTCGACGATGTTCGTCACATCCTACTTCAGTGTGCGGAAGCGCTAAGCCTAGCCCACGAAGCGGGCGTTGTTCATCGCGATATCAAACCCGAGAACATCTTGTGTTCGCACGAGGACGGCATCGTACGGATCCTTGATTTTGGCATTGCCAAGGTTCCCCAGTCGGGCGATGCGCGCGCCACGCAAACGGGCGTGTTTCTGGGCTCGCCAGCGCATTGTGCACCCGAGCAGATATACGGGGCGCTTCCGACTCCCGCAACGGACGTCTACGCGCTGGCAAGCACCGCCTTCGAACTGCTGACGGGCGAAGCGCCCTATCGGGAGGATGAGGTCGATCGGCTGCTGCGCCGCAAGATCTCCGGACCGGTTGTGGACGTCCATCAGCGTGCACCGTGGCTCCCAGCGGAGGTGGCCGACACACTTCAACGGGCCCTCGCGACCGAGCCCGAGCGCCGAACGCCCTCGATGCCCGCCTTACTGGACGAGCTTCGTCGGTGGTCCGCAGTGGGCGAGGTGCGGGAACCCGAGCCGCCGGATACGCCACGACCGTCCCCACCTGCCGACTTGGAAGAGCCCGTATGGATGGCCCTACCGTACCGGATCACTCGCTGGGCTATCGCCGGCGCCCTGGTGACGGTTATCGGCACCGCGGCGCTAGTTGTTGGTTTGGCGACTTCTTCGCCCGAGCCGCCGGAAGAGCGGTTTGACCCCGGGGCGCCGTCGGCGGAGCCGGCCCCTACCCCACTTGCTCCAACGGCGACGTTGCCGCTGGGAGCTACGACGCCCGCGGCGAGGGAAGAAGCTGCGGCCACGACGATGAATGGGCGGCGGCGTCGGCCGCCTCCTGCCAAACAACTGCGCCGCGCCGCCGCCCGAACGATGCGGGCCGTCAACACCACCCGCGCCGAGACGGCGACCAGGGCGACCCCGCGTCCAGCGTCCCCGGCGCCGAGCGCCATGGGCGCACGGATTTCCGATCCCTTCACCGATTCGCCATCTCGCTTCGCCGACCCTTTCGCGGAATGAGCCGCGTTCCTTTTACCCGCCAAGACCATGATTCGATTCTTGCTCCCGTTCAGCGTCCTTACGCTCCTTTCAGCCTCCGCTCTTGCGCAGAGCGATGACGAACGCGCCCGCGTCCACTATGCCGAGGGACGCGCCCACGCAGACGCCGGCGACTACCCAGCGGCACATGCAGACTTTCGGGCTGGCTACGAGCTCAGCCACCGTCCGCTCTTTCTGTTCAATATGGCGGAGAGCTCCTATCTCGCC
>JBCCRV010000556.1:0-5291 GCA_039201085.1 Myxococcota bacterium
AGCACTCGCGCTCACTCCATCTGCCCCCTCAAACCGGGCGTGTCCGAGCAGATGTTCTGGGATGCCCGGGGCATGTCTTTTTCGCCCCGGTTCTGGCGTTTCTGCGCACCGTACGGTCGGCGGCGAGCGGCCGTCGGCGCGCGTTCTGCGTCCCGCGTTCGGCTGCGTACGTTGTGCGTCCTGCGTTCGGCTCCGTGCATCGGGCGCCGAGCGTTGTGCTTCCTGCGCTCCGCTGCGTGTGTTGTGCGTCCGGCGTTGAGCGTTGGGCGTTCGGCGTCGGTCGCCCGGTGCCCGCTCCAATGACCCTTAACCGAATGGCATTGGGTCTAGAGCCCAAGGGCGTCGCGCAGCCCCTCGTCGCCCGGTCCGTTGTGCGACCAATAGGCGTCCATGATGCTGTGAGTGCGCACGCCCGTGCTGCGCTCGCCGCGATGCACCTCCTCAAAGGCCACGATGGCGTGCGGAAAGGCCGGTTCAAAGTCGATCGTCAGCTCGCGATCGAGGTCCGTGTAGCGCACCTGCAAGCGCCGAACGCTCGCCCCGTCGCGGCGGGCGTCGCTTGTCTGGACCTCCGCCTCGTACGCCCGCAGCGGCTCGTGGTAGAGGCGCAGCGCATGCATCGCCGGAATCAGGCGAATCGAACCGGAAGGCAACTCGGCGGGGTTGCGCCGAATGCGCTGCCAAAGCGCATCCTCGTAGGGAGCGTCCTCGAGCACCTCGTCCACGTCGCCTTCGCGCTCGAAGTAGGAACGAACCTGGGCTTCCACGCGTCCGTTGCGCCGGTTCAGCTGGGCGAAGGCCTGACCGCACCACTCCGTCACGGTGGCCGTAACCTTCAGGGCCGCGCCGGCTTCCGTCGGCGCAAAGGATGACGTCATTAGGTTGTACGGATAGACCCCCGTGGTGAAGGAGCGCATGGCGTTGAGCTTCAACACGTTCACGTCCGGCGCGCCGTCGGCGCTTTCGTGCTTCACCTGCGCGTCTGGCAAAAACGGCTCGGTCACAAAGACAAACACCGCGTCGCCCTCGCGCGGCGCACCATAGCGGGTCTGCACAAGCCGGTAGCGCGTGATCTCGGCAAGGCCCGCGTGCCAATAGGCGCTGAAGTGCGGATGCTCGGCGGCAAACTCCGTCTGCTGCGTCACATCGGCGGGCGGCGCGACTTCCGCCGCCGCGCTGGACGTGGCGCCACCGCTGCACGACGCGAGCAGGGGCAGGGCGAAGATCGCAGCGGCGCGACGCAGCGGGGCAAGGGAAGAAGAACGAGCGGTGAAGAAGGGAAGCGTAGCCATGGAGTTCCTAACGACGGGCGTCTGAAGTGCTGGGGTCAGCGCGCGCCGCTCTTCAAGCCAGCCGTCCGCTTCGATGCAGCTGTCCGCCGACGGCCTCAGCGAGTGCCCGGCGCGCGTCGGCCGCGCATCGTCGTCGCGGGCGACGGGTTCGTGGGCGCCGGGCTCACGGGCGATGGGGCGGGCCGCCTCGACGCGGCACGCTCGAGCTCACGCACGCGCGCCTCCGCGGAGGCCTGGGCGCGTTCGGCCCGCTGGGCTTGCGCCTCGGCGGCGGTCGCGCGCGCTTCCGCCTGCCGCAGGGCCTCACGGGCGGACCGCTCGGCGGCACTCGCACGCTCCGATGCCTGCTGGGCTTCCGCAAGCTGGCCCCGCAGCTGGCGAAGGTCCCCCTGAGCCTCCGCGAGCGCCTGCTCACGCTGGGCGAGCTGCTGCCCACGCTCTTCGAGGCTGGCCCGCGTTTGCCGCAGGTCGCCCTGCAAGCTCGCCACCTCCGACTGCGCGACTTCGAGGCTCGCTTGCGTGCTCGCCAGGTTCTCGTTCGCCTGCTCGAGGGCCTTCGTGCGCTCCGTCAGGTTTCGGCGCGTGGACGTGAGTCGGCGCTGAGCCACGCTGAGCGAACCTTCGGCCTGCGCGAGCGACGCTTCCAGTTCCGATTCGCTCAAGTGCTGCGCGCGAATGCGCGCTTCGGCTTCCCCGACCTGCGATTCGAGTTCCTCGCGCCGGCTCGCTTCGTCTTCCAGGTCTGCGCGAGCCGCCGCCGCTTCCGATTCGGCCAGTGCCGCCTTTTCCTCGACCGCTTCCGCGCGGCTTCGTAGCTCGTACACCACGACCCCAAAGATCACGGCGGCGGCCACGGCGAGGGGACCAAAGAGCTTGAGGTAGCCGAGCCGTCGCTCGCGCCGCTCTTCGGGCTCCGTAAGCACGGCGAGCTCATCCGCGAACTCGTCGGCGGTCGGGCGGTCGTCCGGCTCGGGCGAGAGCCATCGCTCCAGCGTTCGGTTGAGGTAGACGAGGTCCGGTCGCGTAAAGAGCGGCACATCGTTTTCCGCGCGCGAGCGAATGAAGCTTTCTACGGCGCCCGCGGCTACGTCCGGCTGGGTTTCGGGCTCGAGCGCGTTTCGAAGCGAAAGCGCCAGCGCAAAAACGTCGGCCGCCGGACCGATCGGACGGGAGGGAAAGGGGTCGCCTTCCCGGTAGGCGAATTGCGCCGCGACCTCCGGCGCAAAGTAGGTGGGCGTGCCGGCGAGCACGAGCTCCGCGTCCTTGGCGGCGACACCCAAATCCAAAAGCACGGGCAGCGTACCGTGTTCGCCGTCTTCCTCGAAGCCGCGTAGGTCCGCCAGGAAGATATTGTCGGGCTTGATGTCCTGATGGCGAATGCCCGCCGCGTGCATGGTGGCGAGGGCGCGAGCAAGGGGCACGAAGACCGCGCGCGCTTGGCGACGCGTCATCGCCTCGTCGGCCATCCGCGACTCCAAGACGTCGCCGTCGTACCAAGGCATCGCAAACCACAGGCGGTCGTCGTACCAACCGTAGTCTTTGAACTGCACGATCGACGGGTGGTACACGGCGGCGATGATGCGAAGTTCCTTGAGGGCCTGCTGGCGATGCTCCGGCGAGGACGAGGGCTTGCGCAGCATCTTCAGCGCAAGCACGTGCCCAGGCACTTCGACGTCTTCGGCGCGGTAGACGTCGGCGAAGGCGCCGGCCCCGATATGGCGTTTGAGGCAGTAGCGCTCCCCCACGATCGTGTCCTCGGGCAGACGCCCGTCGTCCCCGCCGACGGACGCGACTTCCGCTTCGAGTCGCTCGAGGGCGAAGGCTTCGAGGAGGGCCCGCGGCAACCTGCTGCGCTCCTTGGGCGCGAGTTTTCGCGCCGATTCCACGGCGGATTCGAGGCGCGTCTTCACCTCTTCGGCGTCGAGCTCGAGCACAAAGGCGATTTCATCGGGCCGAAGCTCGCGGGCGTAGCGCAGCTCCAGGAGCTCCGGATCGGCCGCTTCCTCACGGATGCGCAGTACCGCCGTGCGCCGACTTTCCGATGGTGTACGAGGCCGGTACCAAAGAAGCGTGCCTGTGCTAGTGGGAGCGGGCGCCGCCTCTTCGGCGATTTCGCGAGCCATCCGGTACAGGCGTGCGCGTACGCCGGGCGATTCGCTCAGCGCCTCATCGCTGAGGGCCAGGGCGCGGTCCCGCAGTTTCGTCCACGCGGCGCTTCCGCGGGCTCCGTCGCCGAGGCGAATCGAAAGGTACTGGCGCAGTCCCTCGGCGTAGTGGCCGAAGGCCCGCTCACGCAGCACATCGAGCACCGTTCCCGCCGTCGCCGACACGGCCTGCTTGGCGGCCAGAAGAAGCGTGGCTTGCGTGGCGTCCACACCGCCGCGCTCGTCCCGTGTTCGCCGCTCTTCCCGCACGACGCGCATAGTCCCCCGGGCGCTGCGGCATGTCTACGCCGTTGCGCCCCTTCGCCCGCCCAGCCATGGTTTGCCCATGGCGACCTTCGCGCGATGGCCTTTGTTGATCTTGAACCTGCTGCTCTTCCCCATGCTCATTTCCTGCGGCGAAAGCCAAGGCACGCTGCCGATCGATGGCGCCACGAAGGAACTGCAGATCGGGATCGGCATCCAGGATTTCAACGCCGTTAGCGACGGCGACGACGTTCCGCTCGTTCGCGGTTCGCAGGGCGGCGTGCACATCGACGTGGCCTTTCGCCTTTACGGGCTCGATCCGGAAGGCGCCCGGCTGGAGATCGACGCCTTTGATGCTGGCAGCGGCGAGTCCGTGGCCTTTGGCGTCAGCCGAAACCTCACGCGCTCGCGCCTTCGACTGATGGAGGACCATTGGCTTCGCACGGGCGACCAGGTCGGCCTCAATATCTTCTCGCCCGACGACCTGACCGAAGGAACGATTCGGGTCGACGCCACCGTTGAAGAACGAAACGGCGTGCGCACGAGCGCCACCGTCGAGCTGCGCGTCGTACGATGATGCTGCGTCTCGTCTTTCCGCTTCTCGCGCTCTGCGGCGCGAGGGCGGAGGCGCAGCCCACCCTTTGGGTCACAGGCGACGCAATGACCTCCGCGCAGATTCGCGATGCGGCGGTGGATGCGTCTTCGCCGGAGGCGGGCATTGCCAGCATGCTAGAGCCGCTCAGCGAGCTTTGGTCGGGCGCGCGCAACGTGGTCATCGCCAACCTGGAGACGCCGGTCACACGTCGCCGCCGGCGCGCCCACGACGACGGAGCGCCGATGCGCGGTCTTCGCGCCGTTCGACTCAATGCGCCTCCCTACTTTCTCGCGGGCCTGCGGCGTTCCGGAGTCGATGCGCTCACGCTCGCGAACAACCACGCCCTCGACCAGGACGAGGCCGGACTCGCGGAGACACTGGCGCGCGTGCGTGCGTCGGGCCTCGTACCGCTCGGCGCCGGTCCCGGGGCCCGCGCGCCCCTCGTCGTCGGCGGCGCCGTCGCCGTGCGGGTTCACAACCGCTACCTCGCGCCGGGCGGTACCGCGCTTGAAGGCGCCCTCGCCTACGGCGGCAACGAAGCGCCCTTCGGCGATGGACTGGACCTTGTCATCGTGCACGTGGTGGGCGAGCGGGAGCGGGAGGTCGACGAGCGCTGGCGTGCGTACGCGGAGACGCTCATCGGTGCCGGCGCCGATGCGCTCATCTTTCACGGCACCCATGTGCCCCTCGGCGCCGAAGCGCTCGACGGCGTGCCCGTGCTTTGGGGCCTCGGCAACCTGCTCACGGACATGGGCCGCATGGCGAGTCCGCGGCGCCGCGTTGAATCGAAGATCACCGACCCCGCCACGCGCCTGGGCCTGGTGGCGCGCGTGACGATCGAAACGAACGGTCTGAACATCGAGGCGCTTCCGATCTTTGAAGTGGACGAGCGCTTCGTCCGCTGGAACACGGCGAGCGCAGGCGAGGGCGAGATTCGACTTTGGGTGCATTTACTTGTCAGCTGCGCGCCCTTTGCCAACCTGCCGGCGCGCTGGC
>JBCCRV010000557.1:0-5278 GCA_039201085.1 Myxococcota bacterium
CCATCGTCGAGGTCGCGCGCCGCTGGCGCTACATCTCCGATTCGCAGGCGTCGGAGGTTAGCCAGCTCGTCGAAGCGATTGCAGCGATGTCCTACCGACTCGCCCACCCGCGCTAGTCGACGCCGGCTCTGGCGGGCTTCGATCCGGCAGGGTCGGCTGCACGACCTACCCGCCCACGTAGCCAGATCCGTCGCCCTCTTCACCCTCACCTTCGCTCGCTCCTTCGCCCTCACCAGCTCCTTCATCCTCACCGTCGCCCTCACCCTCGCAAGCGCCCTCACCCTCGCGCCTTCCCCATCGCCGGTGACTTCTCTGAGGTGTGTTTGCCGTCGCGACTGGAGACGGTGACGCCGCAGGCGTCGGCGTGGAGCGCACGCCGCGTCCAGAGCCGCGAGGCGGGTGAAGCCCCTCTCCCCCGCGGTTCCCACCGGCGACGAGCCGCGACGGACGAGCCGGCGACGCCCCTACTCGAACTCCAGCAGCGGCTGTGGAAGCGCCGCTCGAATTGTCTCCACGATCCCCTGCAGGTCCTCGGGTCGATCGACGATGTCGTAGCCATCACCGTCAAGATAGAGTTTGGCGCCGCGATCGTACGACTCGAACCAGAGGTCGTAGCGGCGCCCCAAGTTGGCAAGGTAGCCCTCGGGAAGCGAGCGTTCGTAATCGCGGCCCCGCAGACGCACCCGTTCAGCGCACGATTCCGGACTTCTGCGCAGGTACACGAGCAGGTCGGGGGCGGGCAGATCTTCCAGCAGCGGCGCGGCGACCCGCTCGTAGGTCTGCCAGTCGCGCGCGTCCATGGGCCCATCCTCGTGGAGGCTGCGCGCAAAAATCTCCGCGTCCTCGTAGCACGTACGGTCCTGAACGGCGCTCGCGCCGCGGGCGCGAAGTTCTCGGACCTGCGCCACCCGGTCGGCGAGAAAACGTAGCTGGAGGGCGAGTCCATACCGGGCCATGTCCGCGTAGAAGTCCGCCAAATAGGGGTTGTCATCCGAGGGCTCGTAGAGCGCGCCAATCTCCAAACGCTGTGCCACGAGGCGAGTCAGCGTGGTCTTGCCGGACCCAATATTGCCAGCGATGGCGAGCAAGGTCTGGCCGCCTCCGCTCACATCTCCCACCTTTCCGTACTTTGTGGCTGCAACATTCCGCAAAAGGGTAAGCGATATTGACGGCCGCTTCGCGGCTTTCTACCCTACTGCTTACGCCGACTTGGCCTGAGACGTACGAGTGGATTCGGACATCAAGACGAGGGTTACCCCTCTAGAGGAGCTCAAGCTTCCCACGAAGCCCGGCCACGATTGCCTGGTGATCATCTACTCGTCGGACGCGCGGCAGTTCGGCAAGCGCCACGTGCTTGGCCCGGACGCCGTCATGCTTGGCCGAGGAAGCGAAAACACCATCGTACTGGAAAATGACAGCGTCTCTCGGCGCCACTGCCGCATCGAACGGCGCGGTCGCCAGTACGTGGTGGTCGACCTCGACTCGACGAACGGCACCTACGTCAACGACCAGCTCGTGACCGACTACCAGCTTCGCCGAGGCGACCAGGTCAAGGTCGGCGACACGATTCTGAAGTTCCTGTCCGGTTCGGACATGGAAGCCCAGTACCACGAAACCATCTACAAGATGACCATCGTCGATGGTCTCACCGGCGTGAACAACAAGCGCTTCCTGATGGAGTCCCTCGAAAAGGAAATCCCGCGTGCGCGTCGCCATCAGCGCCCGCTCGCATTGGTGATGTTCGACATCGACCACTTCAAGAGCATCAATGATTCGTTCGGCCACCTCGCCGGCGACTACGTGCTCAAGGAGATGGCGCAGCTCGTAAAGAGCCGCCTCCGTCCCGACGATATTCTCGGCCGCTACGGCGGCGAGGAGTTCGCAGTGATCCTTCCGGAGACGAACGCGTCCGGCGGAACGCACATCGCCGAAGAGCTTCGTCAGCTCGTGGCGAGCCACAACTTCACCTTCGAGAACGAGCGCATCAACGTCACGATCAGCATGGGCGTCGCCCAGCTGCAGGACGATTGGAACGTGAACGACTTCGTGAAGCAGGCCGACGAACGTCTCTACGCCGCCAAGCGCGGCGGCCGCAACCGCGTCTGCTACTAGCTGGTAACCGCCCGCTGTGGGCGGCGTTCACGCCGTTACTACTGTCGCGACGTGTAAACTACCCGCGGACGCTGGTCCTGATGGTCGCCTTTACGACACGGACTTATGCGAAATGATCGCCCTCCCGGAAACGGTGGTCCGGGCTTCTGGGGCTTATCCTTGATCCATGTTTCCGCTTGCGGCTAACTGGTGCGACCGTGGCGTTCGAGAAGCTGGAGCAACATCACGAACTCTTCTTGAAGGCCTACCGCCACAATTGGGACTGGGGTCTATCGCCGCTTATGCGCATCCTAAAGCACAAGGCGTGCGACCGCGGGACCGCGCAGTGGATCTACTGGCACGCCCACCCCGAGTTCTACAACCAGTTTCCATCGGAGGAGATCCCGGCCCACGCCCACGAAGGCTTCGGGCTGATTACCTTCATCGAAGGGCGCTTTGAACGCTACCCGCACAAGATTGCCTTCGACCCAGCGGCCGACTCTGGTCTCACCGTCCCCGACCCGCTGGGGCGCATTCCACCGGAAATGGTCACGCCGACGATGGGGAGCGTGAGCGCGACCGATCTCGCGGAAGATCGTTACGGCGAACTTGTACTGCTCCGAGCCGCTCGCGAAGGGGATACGCAGACGGTGCAGCGCGCCCTTGGCGATGGGTTCGACATCAACGCGCCCCTCGGCCGCGACCTGCTTCAAACCGCGTGTGTTCATGGCCACGCCGACTTGGTCGCGTTGGTTGCGGAGCACGGCGCAGACCTGAAGCGAAAGACCGGCGCGTCGGGGTTCACGCCGCTCCATTGGGCGAGTCAGTCCAAGCGCGAATCGGTCATCGAAACGCTTCTTGCGTTTGGCGTGCCGATCGACGTTCGCGCCAAGTGGCGACGCACCGCCCTATACAACGCCTGCAACTGGCTTCCCGAAGACTGGAACAGATCCGAAATGGACGCCCAGGTCGCATTCCTCCTCTTGAAGGGCGCAGACCCACTCGCAAAGGACAGCGACAAGAAGACGCCACTCGATATCGCTCGGTCCGTCGGGAACGACGGGGCGGTCGCGCTGCTCGAAAAGCACCTGGCCGCGGGTTAACGCGGTTCCACG
Source organism: Myxococcota bacterium (assembly GCA_039201085.1). GTDB lineage: Bacteria > Myxococcota_A > Polyangia > Polyangiales > Houyiibacteriaceae > JBCCRV01. The sequence continues at coordinate 3,207 of JBCCRV010000557.1, forward strand.
ACCGAACCGCGCGGCAGAGTAGGACCGCCATCCGCCGAACTCCCCCTTAACCCCAACTCCGATAATGAGGCCGACGGAGCAAACCGCAATCAGCGACTGATGAGCGCCATCTTCTCGCGCATGCTCAAACGGTAGAAACGGCGAAGTTCGCTCACCAGCTCCCCGATGGCCCCTCGGTCGAGGTGGCGACGTTCAAGCCCTTCCGTATATCGAGCCGCGGCCGCTATGGCTCGGCGGTAGCGAACGCCTTCTTCCGTTTCAGGACCGTCGGCGAGTTCCGCGTTTTCATAGAGGCGCTCGCGAATCGCGCGCGAACGCTCGCGAATGGCTCCCACACCGTTGCCTTCGAGGAGTGCGGACGCGTACTTGTCGACTTCGCCTTGAAGCTCGAGCTCAAGCTCGGAAACGCTTCGGGTCTGTTCATGGCGAAACGCGAGGTAGATAAAATGGCTTACGCCTTCGGCGGCCAGGCAGTACGCATCGAAGCGGCCTTCATCGAGCACGTCTTCATTGCTCGTCAGATGCGCCAACGCATCGGGCTGCACGTAGAGCCCGATCGACACGCCCTCCTCTTCTTCCGCCACCAGAAGCACTTCGCCGCGACCCGGATCGGCACCGACCGCTTCGGCCGCTTCGGCGTCACAAAGGAAGCGAGTCACGACCGGTGCAGGCGGCAGGTCGTAGAGACGCTCGATGCGCCGCTGCAAAGCCGCCAGAACGCATTGGTCGATGGAACTGTCGTCCATCAGTGAATCGTGCCGCCGCCGCCGCCGCCAAAGAGGCCGCCCTGACCCGGAAAAACGCCCTCGCGCTGAAGCCGTTCGGCCAACTTCGGGCTTCCCGTGCGCCGCCAGCGGTCGTAGAGGCGAACGATGTCCTGGGGGGTGCGAAGCATCGTGGCTTCGCGCACTTCGTCGAGTACGCGGGCGCAGCCCGCAAAGCTCTGAGAGAGCTCGCGAAAGACCGAGCCCCGCGGCCCCGGCACACTGGCCGCTGCGCTGTAGGCGCGTGAGCCCATTGCTTCGACGTAGCTGTGGCTAACGCCGCGGCGCTCGAGATGCTCGTGAAAGAAGCCGGCCGAGACGAGCGCCGCATCGCCCGTTTCCCGGAGCTGCTCACGCCGCTCCCGTGGGTCCGAGGTCTCAAGGGCCTCGGCCATGCGCGTCACGAGGGGCTGTTCGATCGCAAGTGAAGAGGATGCACCGCACTGAAGCAGCTCCCGAAGGTAAATGGCGGCGTCATCCGTGAGCGATAGCCCGAGTCGCTCAACTGCGGCGTCCACCCGCTCCTGAAAGAACCCCCGCGTATCATCCACTGCTTCGATCACCGCACTTACCTTTCGTTTTCGGCCACGTCCTGTTTTCGACTTCAACTCGGGAAACGGACGACCTACCTCGAAGCTAAACGCTCCCGGTTGACTCCTCCAAGAACGTGAGAAGCCGCACGGAGGAGCGCAGCAACTTGTTAGCACTCGTATCCACCGAGTGCTGATAGGTCGGTTTTTTTGACACCCAATCGTTGCAAACCATTGAAATCATTGATGTGTGAAACAGCTCACAGCGCGATCGCCATCAGCTGTTGACGTCCGCCGAGGGGTGGCTAACCTCCCGTCCGACGTCAGCACTCAGGGGAGGCGAGTGCCAACAAAGCGCTTTTTCCTCCCTCCGAGGCGTCTTCGGGCGCTGCTGACTGCCCGCAAAACCACGAGCTCACGCTCTCGAAAACACCACTACGGAGGTCAAACATGGGTATTCGACCACTTGGGGACCGAGTCCTCGTTCAGCGCGTCGCCGAAGAAGCCAAGACCAAGGGCGGCATCATCATCCCGGACAGCGCCAAGGAAAAGCCCATCGAGGGCAAGGTCGTCGCTGTCGGCAACGGCCGTCGCAACGACAAGGGCGAGGTTCAGAAGCTTGAGGTGAAGAAGGGCGACCGTGTCCTCTTCGGCAAGTACGCCGGCACCGAGGTCAAGATCGACGGCGCCGAGCACGTCGTTCTTCGCGACGACGAGCTCCGGGGCAGCGTTCCGCGGGCGCGGGCCGGCGCTGCGAGGGGCGGGGGGCTGGGGGGCG
>JBCCRV010000558.1:0-5211 GCA_039201085.1 Myxococcota bacterium
ACCTTTTTCAAAGGTCCGCTTATTTGTGGGCTAGGCACGGCGGAGCCGTGCACGTTTGGGGTGAAGTCATCTCGAACCTAGTTCGAGTGACGAGGGGCCCTTGTGAAGGGCCCCTAATGAGAAACGCTAGACCTCAATCAAGCGAACCTCGCTTGATTGAGGACTAGATGACCGACCACGATGCTGTGATTGTGGACGGTGAGTCAGTGAGAGTGCGTGAAGAGTGGTGTGTTCGACAGCGGCTCATGACGTTCACGCGCACGCTTCACGCCTCACGCGCACGCTTCACTCCTCACGCCCACACCGCAGACGTCGCGGTCATTTAGAACCGACCGCGAAGGCGTAGCCCGCCGAGGGCGGGCTCGAGGATCGCGCCCGCTTCACCCTCGCCGCCGCCGACAAGCGTGAGCACCAAACCGGCCACCGCGATGGCGCCGCCGGCGAAGAGCAGCACGTCCGTCGCGCGGCCAAGGCGGCGAAGACGATCGACGTCGCCACGACTTGATTCACTGCAGCGATTGTCCGGGCATGCATCTTCGAGATCGCTTCGCTCGCCCAGGGCCATGACGCCCGTCGCCACGCCGGCGATGGCGGCGGCGCCGCCCACCGCCAGGAGCGTGAAGCCCACGGGGCGCAGAGCGCCTCGCCGGCCTTCGGGCGTGACGGGCTCCGCGCGGTTCGGCGCTACCGCAGCCTCGTCCGAGCGCGCCGCCTCGGCCGCTTCGGCCTCCGCCTGCGCAAGGGCCGCGGCCTGCGCTGCGGCAACTTCCCGCTCGAGCACCTCGATGCGCGCCGAGGTGTAGGCCGCGTTCGGCGCGTCGGGCCGCGCTTCGAGGTAGTCCTGGTACGCGGCAAGGGCAAGGTCCCGCTGACCGAGCCGATCGTGGGACGCGCCGATATTGTAGAGAAGTTCCGCGCGCGGCGACATCTCGTAGGCAAAGGAGAAGCGATCGAGCGCCTGGGCAAAGCGGCCCTGCTCAAAGGCCGCCGCGCCTTCGGCGTACGCCGCCCGCGCCCGGCTCGTGCGCTCGTCGGATTCGGACGAAGACGTGGGCTCGTGGGCTCCCCCCCCTTGGGCTTCGGCTTCCGCGGAAAGCGCTAGGAGCGCCGCCGCGAACATCCAAGGCCCAAACCCACAAACCCACGTCTTCATTCGAATCCTCATGGCAGCCCGATCAGCGGGGTTGGCGCGTTCGCCACGAGCGAACGTCCGGAGCCACAAGCACCGTCCCCACAGAGTCCCCAGCAGAACGCTTCCGCACCACCCCCCGATCCGGTGATGGCGCACGTCGAGGCCGCGCCGTTGCCGGTGCCCAAGGCCGTAGCGCCAGTCAGTCTGGAAACGCGTACGGGCGTTGCCGAATCGACGGCGCTGCCGTCGCCGAGGCGCCCGTTGATATTGCTTCCCCAGCAGAGCACCTCATCGCCGACGCGCCGCGCGCAGGTGTGCAGATCGTAGGCGGCCACCTCGACAAAATCGTTCGCCGCGTCGGCGACGGTGGTCACGGGCAGCGGCGAGGCCGACGGCGTCTGCGCGCACTGTCCCACGCGGTTATCGCCCCAGCATCGCACAAAGCCCTGACCGTCCGGGCCCGCGCCCTGAACGATCGCACACGCGTGGCGCACCCCCGTCGAAAGCTGGAGCACGCCGCTTAGCCCAACGACGTCGGACGCGGTGCCCGAGGCATCGCCGGGTGAGCCATCGCCGAGCTGACCGCGGACGTCGTTGCCCCAGCAGGCGACGGCGCCCGTCGCGCGGCGAACGCACGCGAAGGAAAGGGACGTGCTTCCGGTGACCTGACCACCAAGGTCCAGCTCAAGGGCGTCGGCGATCCCGTCGACGGGTGCGCCCATGGCGCCGTCGTCGCCGGCCGTGGCCCGCCCCAGCTGCCGCACGTTGTCGCGGCCGAAGCAGAACACCTCGCCGCCCTTGCGCACGCAGCCGAAATCGTCGCCAAGGCCCGCTTCATCGACGTCGCCGGCGCCCGTGGGCACGCGCGTGGCCGCGGTGAAGACGCTGCCCGAAAGGCCGAAGCGGCTCGAGGTGTTCGCGCCAAAGGCATAGACGCTGCGCGCCCCGGCGCCGCCCGCAACAACAAAGGTGCCCGCGTTGTTCGACACGACCGCTGCGACGGGCACGGGCAGACCACCGATAGCCATGGCGAGCGATTCGGGCACGCTGCTGCTGCGCCCCAAACGACCGGCGCCGGGGCTGCCGAAGCAGCGCAGCTCCGCGCCGACCACGCTGCACCCGTGCCCCTGCGGTTGGTCGACGAACACGCTGAGTTCGTTGGACGTGGGCGTCGCGCTCGCGCTGATGGCGTTCACGCCCGTCGAAGCAGCAACGGCAACGGGTCTGGACGCCAACGCGCCCGCGTCGAAGGCCAACACGCCGTGACGGTTGTCGCCCCAGCAGCGAACGCGCGTGCCTTCGATGGCGCACGCCGTGTTTTCGCGTGCAAAGAAGCGCGTCTGCGAACCGAAGCCCGTCACGGGAACGGACGCCATGCCCGCGCCGGGCTCATCGCCGTTGCCGAGCATGCCGCGACTGTCGCTGCCCCAGCATTCGGCGCGGCCGTCGACGACGGCGCAGGTATGGAAATCACCGGTGGCGACATCCGTCACCCCCGTGCGCGCTTGCACCGGCACGACCGTGTTGGCGCCCGGCACGCCGAGCGCGCCGCCGGCGCTGCTGCCCCAGCAATAGAGGTCGCCGCCTTCGACGATCGCGCACACCCGTCCGCCGCTTAGGGCGATCTTCGACGCCGCAGAGGGAAGCGGCACCTGGCCCGGCGGCTCGAAGTCGCCCGAGCCTTCGGGCGTTCCGTGCCCCGCTTGGCCGGCGTTGTTGCGCCCCCAACACCACACATCGCCGTCGAGCTCAAGGGCGCACACGTGGTTTGAGGACACCGCCACGTCCGCAACGTCGCTCACGGCTGTGACACGAACCGGTTCGCCCGCCGCCGCCGGCGAACCGCCGCCGAGCAAGCGAAAGGCGCCGTCGACGCCCCAGCACCAAAGGTCGTCCATCGTGTCGACGGCGCAGGTCGTGAAAAAGCCCGCGCTGATGCGCGTGAAGCGACGGCCGTCGAAGTCCGTTGCGCCGCTCGTGCTGCCGATGACCCTGCGGGGCGCCGTGAGCTGACCGATACGCTCCGGCCCCGTTTCGGCCTGCGTGCCGTTGCCCCAACACGCGATCGTGCCGTCAAGCTGGATTGCGCAGGCGTGCTGAAAACCGACGGCCACGTCCTGCGCCTGAAACGCCGTGCCGTCCTCGTTGCGGACCGCCGCCGGTTCAGCCCGCGCCGAAAACGTGCTGTCGCCAAGCTGGGCCCGGCCGTTTCCGCCCCAGCACACGACCGTACCGGAGGTGCGCACGGCGCATCCGTGCGTGCTGCCGATCGCCAGGTCCGTCACGGGATCGCACGCGCCCTCGACGCAGGTGCCTTCACACACTTGGCCGCAGCCCCCGCAGTGGTTGGCGTCGCTGCGTACGTCGATCTCGCAGCCGTCCGAGCCCATGCCGTTGCAATCGGCAAAGGGCATTTCGCAGGCGACCACCATGCAGTCGCCCCCGTTGCATGCCCAGGTGGCGTTGCCGCCCGTGCAGGCAGTGCCGCAACCGCCGCAGTTCGAAGGGTCGTTGAGCAGATCGACTTCGCAGCCGTCGCCGTCCATCGCGTTGCAGTCGCCGCGTCCGGCGTTGCAGGTGAAGCCGCAGGTCGAGTCGGTGCAGGTCGCCGCGGCGAAGGACGGTGCATCGCAGGGCACACCGCAGCCGCCGCAGTGCTCAGGACTTGAGGCCGTGTCAAAGCACGCGGCGTCGCACTCTTCTTCACCGGCTGCGCAGCTTACGGCGCATTCGAAGGCGCCTGCGCCGTCGCGGCGGCAGAGCGGACTGTCCTCGCCGCAGGCGCGGCCGCATCCGCCGCAGCTGGCTGGCGAAAGGAAGCTCGCCTCGCAGCCGTCGAGCGGATCGCCGTTGCAGTTGGCGCGCTCCGCGTCGCACTCGCCCAGGGTGCATACACCCCCTTCGCAGCTCGCGGCGGCACCGGTTCGCTCGCACACCTCACCGCACGCGCCGCAGTGATCGAGGCTCGTCGCCGTGTCGACCTCGCACCCCGTTTCATACCGGCCGTCGCAGTCCGCCGTGTCGCCAACGCAGGCCTCGATCTCGCACGTGCCCTCCACGCACACGACCGCCGCCGAAGCCACCCCAGGGCACGGGCGATCCTCGCTGCACTCGCCGAGTTCGGGCGCGTCCGCGTCGGCCACGTCGGATACGACCATGTCCGATGCGTCCACGCCGTCGTCCACCCCAAGGTCCGCGCCCGGCTCGAACACGAAGTCGCCCGGCGAGGTGATCGCCGAGCATCCTCCGAGCAGCAGCGCCAACCACCCCAAACGCGTCATCTTTCGAGGGTGCCCGAGCTTGACGGGCCGCTAACGAGCTTTCGATGTCGAATCGATGTCGAAAAACCAATCCTTAAGTACGACGATTAGAATCCTAAGTACGCCTTGCTGCGGAGGATGAAGGGCTAAGGGCTCAGGCGTAGGAGAAAGCCGTCCGTCACTCCGGTGGCACGGGCGCTTCCCGTGCCAAATCGCAGCTCGTCTCCGAAGGTGCCGACGGCGGCGACGACGCCATCCGGGTCGCTTGAGACGGCCCATGCGATGTCCGCGCCTTCACCGCCGAAGTGCCGCGACCATAGGTGACGGCCAGCGGCGTCGTAGCGGGCGACGAAAACGTCCGAGTTGCCGTCGGACTCGAATGTGGCGCCTCCAAAGTTCGCGGGGGCGTTAAAGCCGCTGCTGACGTTCGAACCGAACGAACCGACCACGGTGATCGACCCGCTCGGGTCGACGGTCAGATCGTTCGCGCTGTCGGGGCTCGTGCCCCCGAATCGCTGCGACCAGCGATGCGTTCCATCGCTGCCGTACTGCGCCAGGAACATGTCGTCGGAGCCGTCGGCCTCGAAGCGTTCACCCCCAAACTCCGCACGTTGTATGAAGCGACCCGCCACCGTGATCAAGCCCGACGGGTCGACGCCGATACCCGTTGGAATCGTTCCCTCGCCATCAAAGGCAACGGACCAGACGTGACTACCGCCGCCGCGGAAGCGCGCGAGGAACATGTGGTTTGGTCCATCGGCCTCGAGTTCGCCGCCGCCCAGATTCATGGGCCGGCGAAAGACGCCGGTGATGAACACG
>JBCCRV010000559.1:0-5183 GCA_039201085.1 Myxococcota bacterium
AAACGGTCACCCACGACAACGCGGTTTCCTTCGCCATCCATCGCGAGGGCGAGAATGCTCCGAGCGGCTTCCAGGTCCGTGTGTCCTACGTGCGACCAGCGAGAAGGCGACTCGTCTTGCTCCCAGTAGTGGATGCGAGTGACGTTGTCTTCACGGACCTCCGTCGCACTCACACGTGTTCCGGGCAAGTTCATGTCCATGGCGCGGCCCACATCGCCGCCGGAGCGCGGTTCGTTCGAGCGCAAAGTGGTTTCCGGCTGCCAGGCGCGATCGCCAAGCGAGAAGATGAGAATGGTGCCGTCGCCCGTCGCCATCGAGTTGTGCGTCGGCCGCGATGCCGCCAGGATTTCGCCCGACCGCGATAGGCGGCTACGCCAGCCTAGATTGGACGCTCGTTGACCTTCCGGTGGACTGGTCAGAAAGTTCCCTGACGGAACAAGCGTCTCCGGGTCGACATCGGACGTGCGGACCGAATCGGTGCCTGAGCGTTCCATAAGGCGCGTGCAGTCGCTTTGCAGGTAGGCCTCACCGATCACGTTGTTGGCTCCCTGCCGCACGAACCATGCGCCGTCGATGCGCCTGGCGAGAGCCGAGCGCGATCCCGAGACGAGCAGACAGTCGGCATCGAGCGCGAGCTGCACGAGGCCGTCCGAAGCAGCGAGAACGCGTACATAATCGTCTTCCCGCCACGCGCCGTCTTCGAAGCGGAAGAGCACGACGGCGGGCGCGATAGCCGTTCCGAAGGGGTCAGAGTCAGCGGCGATGCCGGTGCCGCGGTCCCGCGGTACGAGAACCGCGAGCAGGCTGCCATCGAAGCTTAGCGAAAGACTGCTCCCGAAGTTGGCGTTGATGTCTGGGCTTTGCGGCTTGAGGTACGCCTCTTCGCTCCAAGTGCCGTCGCCGCCGCGGCGAAACACGTAGACGGCGCCGGCATTCGCGAGGTCGTCGTTGTCTTCCGGCGGATCGATGCCGCGTTCGGATGAATCGTCGCTCGGCGCACCAACGGCGATGACGTTGCCGTCGGCGCTGATGGCGACGGCCGACCCGAAGTCATCATCCCCCACGCGGGAACCGCGAAGCTCGATCGCATCGGCCGTGAGCGGCCATGGCGACACGCCGACCGGTCCGCCGTCCAGCGTCGCCGCGTCCGAGTCGGCCGTGTCCACGCCCTCGTCCGCGATCGCCATATCGACCATGCCCGTGTCGACCGTACCCATATCGGGCAGGCTCATGTCCGGCTCGACACCCGCATCTTCTGGAAGGTCGGACGCCACGCAGCCGCGGTCGGGCACGCAGAACTCGCCGCCGGCGCAGCTGCGCGTTTCGAAGAGGCATTCGCCGAGGCTGCACGTGAGGGCGCCGCAGGCCTCTTCGACGCTTGGGCAGTCGGCGGCCGCGGAGCATGCGCTCGTGCCGCAGGCGTCGGGGGTTTCCGGCGAGCACGCGTCCATCACGCATTCGCCGTTGTTGCAGGAGCTTCCCGCCGCGCAGGCTTGATTCTCGCAGGAGCGCGTGAGCACCACGGTGACGCTCGCCGTGTCGCTGAAGCGCACGAGCACGTCGCGAACGGCCAGCGGGGCGCCGCCCGGTGAAACAAGCGTGGCGCGCACGCGAACGTCGCCGGCCCTCAGGTCGTCGAAGGTGGCGACTTCGGCGCCGAGGAGAAAGTTCTGACCGGCGCGAAGATCGACGCGACGGATGCGATCCTCCGCCTCGACTTGAATCGAGCCGAAGTCGATGCCCGGCGCGAAGTCCGTTCGCACGTTCACCCGCAGCAGCGACGCGTCGCTTCCGCCACATGCGGCCACGGAAGCGGCGCAGAAAACGAGGGCAAAACGTGCAGCGCGCGCGCCGAGCGAGCCCGGCGTACAGGTGGGCGGCGGCGCTGAGCGGGGGTTGGTCTGCGTCATCGGCGGGAGCGATAGCAAGAAGAAGACCACCCGTCATCCGGATGCGTGCGAAGTGCTTTCCTCAGCCGCCCGTGGGCGTAGATGGGCGATGCTCGACGCACAGGTGCAACATGCGGTGCACGTGCATGCACGTACGCCCTTACTCGAGGACCATCACGCGGTTGTTGCGCCCTTCGCCGACGACGACCCGGTTGCCCAGTCGGTCCGTGGCGAGGCTCGACGGGTCCAGGCTGCCGCGCGGAACCTCCGAGGTGAGGTCGAGGTCGCCCCGGTGTTCCCACCGCGCGGGCGAATCCGTTTGCTCCCAAAAGTGAACGCGCGGCTCAAAGAAAAAGCCGCCGTCGCCCATGGCGACGATGCGCGTGCCGGCGGCGTTCATGGCCATCACGTGACCGAGCTCTTCGCTTGAAAGGGGCTCGTTCGACCGCAGCGTCGTTTCTGGGTTCCAGCTGTCGCCGACGCGCGTCAGGATGAGAATCGTTCCGGCGCCGTCCCCCATCGAGTCGTGCTGCGGTCGGGCAAGGGCCAGTCGTTCGGCCGATTCGGAGAGCCGAATGCGATAGCCGAGCTCCGAACCCACGTCGCCCTCGGGAGGCGTGGTCGAGGACAGCCCGCGACGTTCGAGCGTGCGCGTGTCGAACCCGTAGGTCGTGATCCGGTCGCGGCCGACGCGTTCGACCATGATCGAACAATCGCTGGCGAAGCGCGCCTCGTCCGCCATCGGCGCCACCGATGGCTGGACGCGCCATTCGCTGCCTACCCGTGCGAACGCCACGCTGCGGTTTCCAGCCGCCACGATGCAGTCCGCGCTGCGGGCGAGGTGCACCCGCTCGAGGAGCGGTCCTGGCGGGGCGCGCAGGTAGCGCGTCTCGCGCCAGCCGTCGCTTCGGCGTTCAAAGAGCGTGACCGCCGGAGCCACGATCGCGCCAAAGGGCTCGGAATCGGCGCCTTCGCCCGAGCCCCGGTCGGCGGGCGTCAGCACCACCAGGCGGGCGCCGTCGGGGCTGATCGAGACCCCCGCGCCAAAGCGCGCCTCCGCGTCGGGACTTGCCGCTTTGATGTACGCCTCCTCGGTCCATGAAGCGTCGGCGTTCCGGCGAAAGACGTAGACGGCGCCCGCGTTTGGCAGGTCGTCGTTGGTGGCGATTGGATCGATGCCGCGCTCCGACGACGCATCCTGCGGTGCGCCCACCACGAGCACTTCGCCGTCGGCGCTGATGTCCACCGATTCCCCAAAGCCATCGCCGGCGTCGACCCGCGAGCCGCGTACGCTCACGATCGATTCGCCAAGGGGCCAGGGTGAAGGGGGGAGGGCGGCGTCCGGTTCGAAGGCGTCGGCTTCGGCGTCATTCGCATCGTTCGGCGCGTCTTCGGCGAGGTCCGCGCCCACGTCCGCCAGACCTTCGTCAGGTACGCCGGCGTCTTCGGTGGGCGCAGGCGTTTCACACCCGCGGCCCGGCACGCAAAAGTCGCCTTCGCTGCAGTCGTTCGTTTCGAAGAGGCATTCGCCCCGGCTGCACATCACGTCGCCGCAGGTCTCGCTAAGCGGGGGGCAGTCGGCCACCGTGCGGCACGCGCTCTCGGCGCATGCGTCCGGGTTTTCCGGTGCGCACTCCCATCCTACGCAGACGCCGTTGTTGCAGGCGCTTCCTTCGGGGCACGTCTCGTCTTCGCAGGCGCGGCCAAGCACCACCGTGACGGTTCCTCCTTCGGTGACGCGCGTGAGCACGCTTCGCTGAAGGAGGGGCACACCGTTCGGCGCGAAGAGGGTGACGCGAACGCGAATCTCGCCCAGCTCGAGGCGGGTGAAGGCCGCAACCTCGGCGCCGAGAAGGTAGTTTGCGCCGGCGCGCACGTCCGTTTGCAGAAGTTGGCCCCCCGCTTCGACGTCGACCGTGGCGAACTCAACGCCCGGCGCGTAGTCCGTTCGCACGTTGACCCGAAGCGAACCCTGCGCGCCGCTTTCACCGCCGCAATTGCAGAGCAGCAGGAGCAGGATCAGGAAGACCGAACCGGTCCATCGCATTGGAGCGCGCATCGCTATGGGGTGCCACGGGCGCCGCAAAATGACCAGCCGCATCCGTGAGGCGAGGACGCGTTTTCAAGTGCGCGATGAATGTCAACTATCGCGCCGACGGACGGTTTTTGGATCCATCGCCCGATCACTTTCTAGCATTCGGTGAACGCCACGGCGGACTGCCCTTTGACGATGGATACCTCTTTGAATCATCCCCTCGCGACGCATGCCTTGACCACTCCCGCCGAGATTCGGGAGTTTCGTGCCGTCCTCTACGGCACCGAGTTTGGCGAAGGCGAGCTGCCACCGATGGCGGAAGTCGTTCCCGCACTCATGCGTCTGGCGACCGGGCAGAAGCGCAAGGTGCGCCTTCCGCTCGGCGTTTCGCCCACCGAAGTCGCCCTTGAGCGCGACGGCGATCGGGTGCGCATCAGCGTGTACGAAACCACGGCGGCGCCGGAGGTGTACCTGCTCGACCGCAGCGTTGATCTGCGCCGCTGCATGAGCGTTGCCGCACGCGCCGTAGCCGCCCGGGGCCTTCTTGAGGACGACCGCGCGGCGCAGCAGATCGCCCATCACCTGGCCCAGCGTTTGGATCGCACCACCGTCGAGCCGGTGCCCGCGATCGCCCGCGAGATCGTACGCGGAGGACGCGATGAGCCGAGCGATTCGGTCCTTTCCTTTGGCTTTGAAGCCACGCTGCCCAAGGCCCGCAAGCGCGGCAGCCGTACCCAGTGCGCGGACGTGCACGCGATGCTTTTTCACGGGCGCCTCTGGGCCTTCGTGCACGGACGAAAGACGCCGATCGCCACGGGTCCGGTGCTGCTTGTCGCCCAGCGCATGGTCGTCGCTGTTCGTGCACTGGTCGACGGATGGCAGGCCGGGCGGCCTACGAACGTGCGCCTTCGCACCGGCGCCTTTTCCGTAGGCCTTCGTCTCGACAAGCGCGAGCGCGCGAGCCTCGCGATTCGCACGCCCGCGGGCGAAGTCCGCATCGACGACGTGCGCCCGGAGGAGGTGGCCCTGCCCATGCTTCGCGTGGCGACGGACCTGATCCGTGCGCTCATCGCCAGCGATCGCAGCCAATCGAAGAACCTTCGCGTCTGCGCCCTTCGCGACGAAGCGCGTGCCCTTCGAAAGTCCGTGCGTGAGCAGGGCAAGCCCGACGGTTTCACCAACCCCGATGCGGAACGGCTGCGTTTGGCCGCGCCCCTGCCGGCGGCGCTCACGGCGCCGGCCCTGCCCGCCCCAAGCGG
>JBCCRV010000560.1:0-5166 GCA_039201085.1 Myxococcota bacterium
ACCTTTTTCAAAGGTCCGCTTATTTGTGGGCTAGGCACGGCGGAGCCGTGCACGTTTGGGGTGAAGTCATCTCGAACCTAGTTCGAGTGACGAGGGGCCCTTGTGAAGGGCCCCTAATGAGAAACGCTAGACCTCAATCAAACCTCGCTTGATTGAGGTCTAGAACGAGAGAGCGCTGAGCTCGTCACAGGCCGGGCGGCGGAACAAGGTCGACCGCTTTGTTCCGCCTACTCGTCGCGGCCGGCGTGGTGGAGGATGAAGGCGTACGCCGTCGCCGTGTCGCGATGACGGCGAAAACGTCCGGACGCGCCGCCGTGGCCGGCCGTCATGTTCACCGTGAAAAGCAGCTGAGCTTCACCCGTGCCGCGCTCACGCAGACGTGCGACCCACTTCATCGGCTCCCAGTACTGCACCTGCGAATCGTGCAGGCCCGTCATCACCAACATGTGCGGGTAGTCCTGCGCCGAGACGTTGTCGTAGGGCGAGTAGCGCATCATGTAGTCGTAGAATGGGCGCTCGTTTGGGTTGCCCCACTCGTCGTACTCGAACGTCGTCAGCGGAATCGATTCGTCGAGCATGGTTGTCACCACGTCCACAAAGGGCACCTGGGCGATCAGCCCCTGAAAGAGATCAGGGCGAAGGTTCGCGACGGCGCCGATCAAGAGACCGCCCGCGCTGCCGCCCTGACCGAAGAGCACGCGGCGCTCTGTCCAGCCCTCTTCGATCAGATGCTCGGCGCAATCGATGAAGTCCGTGAAGGTGTTCATCTTGTTGAGCAGCTTGCCGTCCTCGTACCAAGCGCGCCCCATCTCCTGGCCGCCGCGAATGTGCGCGATGGCGAACACCACGCCGCGGTCGATCAGGCTCAGGCGAGGCGAGCTGAAGGTGGGATCGATCGAGTAGCCATAGCTTCCGTAGCCGTAGAGAAGGAGCGGCGCGGGCGAGCTGCGGTCGAGGTCCGCCCGGTGCACGATGGAGATCGGAACGCGCGTTCCGTCCCGTGCCGTCGCCGTGGTGCGCAGCGTGACGTAGCGAGCCGCATCAAAGTCGCCGCCGACGCGAGCGCGTTTGCGCAGCGCGCGCTCGCGCGTGTTCATATCGTAGTCGTACACGCTCGCGGGCGTCACCATGGACGAGTAGCTCAGACGAAGGGTCGTCGTGCCGTACTCGCTGTTGTACCCCAACCCGGCCGTGTAGACGCTCTCGTCGAAGTCGATGACGTAGGGCTCGCCTTCCTTCGGAAGGACGCGTACACGCGCCAGGCCTTCGGCGCGCTCCGTCGCCACGACGAAGCCCTCGAAGAGCTCGAAGCCGCGAAGGTGCACGTCGTCGCGCGCGGGGATCTCGACGCGCCATCGCTCCTTGTCGGACGCGTCATCGAGGGTGGCGGACATGAGTCGAAAGTCGCGGGCTTGCCAGTTCGTGCGAAAATAAAAGCGGCCGTCCGCGTGGTCCGCTTGGTACTCGTGGTTTTCTTCGCGGGGCAGAAGGACGCGGGGTTCGGCGTTGGGCATGGCCGCGTCGACGACGCGTACCTCGCTCTGCGTGGTCTGTCGGCTGGCGATAAGCACCCACTCCTCGGAGCGGCTCAGCCCAACGCCCACGGAAAACTCCGCGTCCGTTTCGTCAAACACCAAGACATCCGCCTCGCTCGACCCGAGCACGTGGCGCCACACCTGGTGGGCGCGAAGCGTGCCCTCCTCCCGCTTGACGTAGAACACGGTTCGGCCGTCTTGCGCCCAAACGCTCGAGCCCGTCGTTCCTTCGATGCGGTCGTCGTAGAGCTCGCCCGTTTCCAGGTTTCGAAAGCGCAGCGTGTAGATGCGCCGGCTGAGCGTGTCTTCCCCGTACGCCAGCGTGCTTCCATCCGCCGTTACGGAGAGGCCACCGGCCGCGTAGTAGTCATGCCGCTCGGCTTCGATGTTCACGTCGAGCACGATCGTTTCGGCGCCGCTTTCCCAGTCGGGGCCGTCCGCCTTTCGGCAGTAGATCGGGTGCTCGCGCCCTTCCTCAAAGCGCGTGTAGTACCAGTAGCCGTGCTCGCGGGCGGGAACGCTCTCGTCGTCCTGCGGAATGCGCGCGACGATCTCGTCGAAGAGCGACGTGCGCAGATCGCGCAGCGGCTCGAGCATCGCCTCGGCGTATTCGTCTTCGGCGCGAAGGTGGGCGAGGATCTCCGGGTCTTCGCGCTCGTCGTCACGCATCCAGTAGTAGGGGTCCTCGCGCGTCTGACCGTGGGCGCGAAGCGTGTGGGGAACCTGCTTGGCCATCGGTGGGCGCATGCGCTGACTTTCGTTGGGGGTGGTGGTGGCGGACCGGCCGGAGCAGCCGACGAGAAGCGAAAAAACGACCAGAAATCGCATGGCCGAGTCATGGCGCGAATCGCGGGCAATGAAAAGCCTTTCTAACCCCCAGTGTTCCTTTGCGTCTGTTCGAGGCGGGCGGATGGGGTGACGAGCAAGGAAAGACGATGACCGCGTGGCAGCGCCACGCCGAGGACGAATGACGCCGCATCGGTGCTCCTAGTCGTACGCCGAACAGAACGCTGGGTTTAGGAACCGACGAGCACCCAGGCCCAGAGCGGCAGCGTCGCCATCGAAAGCAAGACGCCGCCGCCGACGAGGGCCGCCGCCAGCTCCTCGTCGAGGCCCGCCGCTATCGCCACGACGCTCGCCGTCACCATCGGCGGCATGGCGCTTTCGAGCACGGAGGTGTGCCAGATCCTATTCGGCTCACCGAATAGCACGAGTGCCCCATAGGCCAGCGCCGGAACAAGCAGCAAGCGCAAAGCAAGGCCTATGACGAGTGGCTCGAGCACACGCGCGCTACGTGGCACACGAAGGCGCATGCCGACGCTCAGCATGGTCATCGGTACCAGCATGGCGCCGAGCACCTCCGCAAGGCGATCGATGGGCTGCGCGATCGGCGGCGGCGCCAACGCAAGGCCCACGGCGCCGACGAGCGCGAGAAGCGGAGGAAAGGTCGCCAGGCGGCGGGCCATCGCACGAAGGCTCGGTGCCTCGCCGCCACCCCAGCGGGCCGCGGCAAACGTTCCCCAGGTGACGAGCGCTAAGAAGGAGCCGAGCTGGTCGTACACCACGGCGGCGCCGACGTGGTCCGCCCCCAAGAGCGCTGTAACGGCGGGAATTCCCAGGAAGCTCGTGTTGCCCAGGGGCACGACCACGAGCAGCGTTCCGAGCACGTTTCGGCTGTAGCCCCGGATGCGTCCGACGAGCGCCACGCAAAGGACCAGCGTGACGAGCCCGCCCCAGGCGATGGCCACCGGAACCACCATTGAAACGCTGGGCTCAAGCTTCGGCACCTCGTGCAGGATCAACCCCGGCAGGGCTAGCAAGATCACCAGTCGATCGAGCACGGCAGGAACCTCCGCCGGCGCGAGCGAAAGGCGTCGAATCGCCGCTCCAGCGATCAGCAAGGCGCAGACGACCAGCATCGCTCCGCCATACCCCGCAGATCGCCGCCGTGCACCCTTCCGGACCGACGCGATGCTTCCCGCCGCTTTCGGCGCGGATACAAACAGATACAACGTGCTGCGTTCTGTAACGAGCGGGTACGCGAACGCTACAGTTCGAGCAACCGGACGCCCTCAGCCTTACCTGCAGATTCGCACGAGCGGGCGGCGCCATGTACCTCCGCCCGAACACGCGTTCGGCTGTTCACTCGAACGTCGAGCGAACACAGACTCGCCCCACCAAGGAAACCCCCTACACTCTGTTTCGTCCCGCGCGTCGTTCCCTTGAACGCTGCGCGCTCCTCGTGCGCTTGATGAAGCCCTTCACGCAAAGCCCCCAGCCCACGATCATGGTCGTCGAAGACGATGAGCGCCTGGCGGGGATGGTCGCAGGATTTCTCGCCGACCATCACTTCCGGACAGCCGTGGAGGAAGACGGGGCCCGCGCCGTAGCGCGCATTCTCGACGAGCAGCCGGACCTCGTCGTGCTCGATGTGATGCTTCCTTCCCTCGACGGCTTTACGATTTGCCGCCGAGTTCGAAGCGCGGGGTTCAGCAAGCCGATCTTGATGCTCACGGCGCGATCGGCCGATATCGACGAGGTCGCCGGCCTCGAAGATGGCGCCGACGACTACGTGCGAAAACCCGTCCGTCCGCGCGTTTTGCTCGCACGCGTGAACGCACTGCTTCGCCGGCGTGAAAACGCCCCCGGACGCCTCGCTCGCGGACGCTTGGTGGTGGACCCGCGCACCCGCGCGTGCACCTGTGATGGAAAGTCCGTCGAGCTCACGGACGGAGAGTTCGATCTGCTGCACTACCTGATGGTTCGCGCCGGAAGCACCGTCTCGCGGGACGAACTCTACCGCGAGCTGCGCGGCATTGAGTACGACGGCATCGACCGGAGTGTGGACCTTCGGGTGTCGCGCATTCGGCGAAAGCTCGGCCCCGACGGACCGTCGATGATCCGTGCCGTTCGCGGCGTGGGCTACCTCTTCGCCGAGATCGAGTGATGCGCCGCGATCTCTTGATTACAGGAACACTGGTGGCTGCTGTGCTTTGCGGCTGGCTCGTGATGATCGCCGTCGGTTCATGGCTTGTGGGCCTGGCGGAACCCGCCAACGTTCGGGCCACGATGCTCGGCCCGCTCTCCCTTCTCGAAGCGCGTTTTGAGTCGATACCGACGGACAGCTGGGAGGCCGAGGCGGAAGCCCAATCGCGCGCCTTCGGCTATCCCGTTCGTGTCGCCCCAGCCGACGGGCTCCCGTCCTATGGAACGGTGGACCAGGCCGTGAGCGACGCCGACACGCGCATCATCGCGGCCGAACACTATGAAGGCGAGGACACGGCGCTGATCGCCGGTCGAAGACTTCGCGACGGATCGTTTGTGCTCGTCGGACCCATCCCCGATGAACCGCCGCCGCCCGCGTCCCTGACGGGCGCGCTGCTCTTGCTCATTGCGCTCGTGACCCTCGGCGGCGGCGTTTTGCTCACCGTGCCCCTCGCGCGGCGGATGCGTGCGCTGGCGACGGCCGCGGCGGATATTCAGGCGGGCCGCTTCGCCCGGCGCGCCGAAGAAGGCCCCGACGACATCATCGGTTCGTTCGCTCGCAGCTTCAATGCGATGGCGTCGAAGGTGGAAGATCATATCGAGCGGCAGGAGCACTTGCTGCATGCCGTCGCCCACGAGTTACGCA
>JBCCRV010000561.1:0-5164 GCA_039201085.1 Myxococcota bacterium
GTTCCCAATGCCGTCCCGGCCGCATTCAGGTCATCGACATCACCATCGCAGCGATGCGTGAAGCCGAATCGATGCAGCGCGAGATGGAGCAGATGCAGCAGCAACAGCAGCAGCAGGACGCTGCGGCGGCAGCAGCCGCGCAGGGAGATGCTGGCGCAGACGCGCCCGCGCCTGAGTGAGCGGATTCGCGCTTGAAGCGGATGAAGGGAAGCCCTGAGGGGGCTTCCCTTTTTTCGTTTTGGGGGATTGGTGTACCGGAGCGGTTCGCCTTCGAAACGGCTCGGGTTCCGGCGGATGGCGCGCGGGTTCCGGAGACGTTTTAGGGTTTCCGTCGCCCGAACCGTCGCCATCGCCAGCTCCCGAACCGCCGTCTCCCGAACCGTCGCCCCGAACCGGAGGCCGTCGCCCGAACCCGAACCATCGCCAGAACGGGCTCCACCCGATCCCAACTCGCCTGCCGCTTTCACGCCCCCCCAACCCGAATTTCTCGAATTTTTCGCCTATCTCCGAACGGTCGGAACTTTTTCGACCGTTTCGGGAACCTTTCGCGGCCCCTGGCCTCGGACGCCCCGAATGCAGCGTATTTCCCCCGTTGACCATGCATCGCATGCCGAGATAGAGTGCCCCGCGCTTAGCGGCATGAGCCCGACTTGGGCTGACCTCGGCCGTTGCGCGGATCAGGAAAACGTCATGAAATCATTCAAGGTCTTGGCCCTTCGTTCCTTTGCAGTTCTCGCCCTTGGTTTGGCGATGAGCGTCTCGCCCGCTTCGGCGCAGGAACCTCCCGGTGAGACGACCTACGATTTTGACGACGACCTCGTCTCCGGTGACCTCGTTCGGCCGGACGGCGAGCTTCTCAACGTGCGCCGGCGCGGCCGCCGCTCGTCCCTAATCCGCATTCGCGAGCACTTCGTTCCGGAGATGCTCAAGTCCGTCGAGGACCTTTAGCCAAGCGCGGGTGAGGAGCCCGCATCGATCGAAAAGCGCCCGTTCGGGCAGAAACTTCCGCGGCTTTCGACTGAACTCAGTCGGTCCGCAAAGCGCCACTGGAGGCGACGTTGAGTAAGAACATCCCCATGACCTTTCGCATCTACTCGGGAGACGAGTTGGTGCGAACCGAGCAGCTCACGCAGGACATCATCAAGGTGGGCAAGCTCTCTTCGAGCCACTTGCGCATCGACGATGACAACGTCTCGCGCATGCATGCGGTGATCGAGGTGACCGGTCCGGACGAGATCTACATCATCGATCTCGGCTCCGCGTCGGGCACCATTGTGAACGGCTCCAAGGTCAACAAGACGAAGCTCGATCACAACGACGAGATTCTCCTTGGCGACACCCGCGTGATCGTGGAAATCGGCTCGGCCGGGGCGTTCGACGACGACGATGACGAAGAAGCCACGGTGGTCGCGCTGGCTCCAGACGCGCAGACGCCCATACCCCCGGCTCCTGCCGTTGCGGCGCCGGCGATTGCCGCGCCAGCGATCGCTGCACCGAGCGTTCCAAACCCCTTCGCAGCACCCGCTGCGCCGCTCGCGACGACGGCGGCTTCGGAACCGGAAAACCCGGACAACATTCAATACGGCATTCTCGCGAGCGGGCCGCCCGTGTCTCCGGACGAGGTGGAGGCGCCGGAGTCGGCCGTCGAAGTCGTGGTCATGTGGGGTTCGCAGGTGCTCCACGTCGAGCATCTCAACCCCTTCCGCACGTTCTACGTCGGTGAGCCCGACGGCAAGGCGGACACGGACTATCTGATCGGTGCGGACGTGTTGGGCACGAAGCGTCTCCCGCTTGCAGTGGCGGCGGGCGCGGGCGCGGCGGCCGTGATCCCGCAGGGCGCCACGGGCTCCGTGACCGTCGGCGATGCGATGATGACGATCGCGGACCTGCGCGCCCAGGGCAAGCTTCAGCCCTGCGCCGAAGCGCCGGGCGCCGAGCAGTACCCGATCCCCGCCGGCGCGACCGTCAAGGTCGAGTACAAGGGCTTCAACTTCGTCACCAAGCAGGTGCAGGCCGGTAAGAAGATCGCTGGCGGCACGAGCATCGACTGGTCGCCCGTGGCCTATGTGCTCGGTTCGATGACCGTCTTCGGCATCTTGCTGACGCTCATGTACTTCATCCCGCCATCCGGCGGTGGTCTCAACCTCGATCTGCTCAACACGGACTCTCGTCTCGTGCAGTACCTCCTCGAGCCTCCGGCGACGGAAGAAGAGGAAACGCCCGAGTGGATGGATGACTCGAACCAGCAGGACGACGAGGGCGGCAAGGGCAAGCGCCATAAGGGCGAAGAGGGCGCCATGGGCAAGAAGGAAGCCCAGAAGACCAACAACCGCTACGCCATCGAAGGTTCGGCCGACCCGGACGATCAGCAGATGGCCCGTGAAGAAGCCCGCGAGCAGGCCGCGAACGCCGGTATCATCGGCACCCTTCGCGCGATGCAGGGGGCATGGAACTCGCCCACGTCGCCCTTCGGCGCGGATACGGCCATCGGCAGCGACCCGATGAGCGCGCTCGGTGCACTCATGGGCGACCAGATCGGCGAGAATGCCGGCTTCGGTGGCCTCGGTCTCCGCGGCACAGGCCGCGGTGGTGGCGGAACGGGCGAGGGCACGATCGGCCTCGGTAACCTTGGCACCATCGGTCACGGCGGCGGCGGCGGTAGCGGCAACGGCTACGGCCGGGGCGCGGGCGGCTTCCGTGGTCGCACGGCGCGCACACCCCGGATTCGCTCGGGCAACGCTGACGTTCGTGGCTCGCTTTCCCGCGAGGTCATTCGACGCGTCGTTCGTCGCCATAACAACGAGGTGAAGTTCTGCTACGAGCAGGAGCTCAACGCTCGGCCGGACCTTGAAGGCCGCGTGACGATTCGCTTCATCATCTCGCCGACGGGGGCCGTGCAGAACGCCGTCACCCAGGCGACGACGCTCCGCAACCAGCGCGTCGAGAACTGCATCGCCCAGGCCGTGCGTCGGTGGACCTTCCCATCCCCGGACGGCGGCGGCATCGTCATCGTCAACTACCCGTTCCTCCTCAGCGCGGCGGGCGGCTAGAAAGCTGAGCAAAGCCACTTGAAAAGCCCGGCCTTCGCGCCGGGCTTTTTTGTTGTGCTCTAGGGCCTGTCTTCAAATGAACGCCCCTGCCTTCACGCCCAGCTCATCCACGATTCTGCCGTCTCTTCGGCTCGAAATCCGCCGGGGATTCCTTCGCCTCTTAGACGCAAACTCGCAGACGATCTGACCACGAATTCATCGGCGTTCATTTGAAGACAGGCCCTAGTCAGCGAGCGGTTTGTGACAGAGCAGGAGAATCGTCGGCAGACCTATTGCCCAAGGCAAACGCATTCGATACGCACGGGCCATGGTTCGATATCCCCTTGTGACTCTGCTCTTGGTCGCGTGTTCTGGCGGGACTCGCGAAGCCGAGGCCGCGCCCGTGAGCGTGGGTGGTTCGAGCGAGGCGACGTTTGCCGGGGATGCGGAGGTGCTTTGTCGCCTGCCGGAGTCGGCCGGTGAGGAGGGTGCACTCGCCATTGCGTGGGAGCGCAGCTACGCGACGACGCTCGGCGATTCGATTCGGACGTCCGAGGGCGAGCGTGCAGTGGCCGCGCTTCAGACCGTGACCCTTGAGGTGGCTCCGGAGATGCTGGCGAACATCGTGGAGACGTCCGGGTATGCGGGCGAATGTCCGCTCCAGGGTGTGCTGGCGCAGCTTAGCGACGAAGCGTCAGGCGACGAATC
This sequence comes from Myxococcota bacterium, assembly GCA_039201085.1. Lineage (GTDB taxonomy): Bacteria > Myxococcota_A > Polyangia > Polyangiales > Houyiibacteriaceae > JBCCRV01. Next base: position 3,738 of record JBCCRV010000561.1, read on the forward strand.
GAACGAGCCGGACGGCGAAGCGACCGTCGACTCGTCCACGGCAGCCGCCGCGCTCGGCATGAGCAACGGCGATGGATCGTCGCTCGACGCGGACGAGGCGCCGGAGGTGCGTGGCTCGCTCGCGCCGGAGGTGATTCGCGACGTGATTCGGTCGCACACGAGCCAAGTCCGCTACTGCTATGAGCAGGCCCTCGTGAACACTCCCCAGCTTAGTGGTCGGCTCACGATTCGCTTCATCATCTCGCCTACGGGCAGCGTTCAAAGCGCCGTTGTGCAGTCCAGCACCCTGGAAGACGAGGACGTCGGGCGGTGCGTCGTGGGCGTGATGCGCCGCATGCAGTTTCCCGCCCCAGCCGGCGGCGGCATTGTGATTGTCAATTACCCGTTCCAGTTTTCGTCTGAGGCGAACTGAAGCGGCGTTGGCCGGCCTAGACCTTCGCAGCGGCCGAGTGTAGGCTCGCGCGCGAGTTAGATCATGAAGAACCTCGTCACCAAGTTTGCCCTCCTGTCTGTGATGTTCGTGCTTCTCACGGGCGGCAACTGTTCGCGCGCCCGCGTCGAGTCGCTCACCGCCATGAACGAAGGCGTCGCATACGCCCAGATGCGGCGCTACGCGGAAGCGGAAGAAGCGCTCACATCGGCGACGGTGATGGATCCCACGAACGATCAGGCGTTCTACAACTTGGCCCTCGTGCACATCGAGCAGCGCCAGTTTGAGCGCGCCAAGGAAGCGCTCGAGCGCGCGATTGCGCAGGCCCCGGAGGCCGCAGGCTTCCTGGAAAAGCTCGGTACGGTCCAGATGCAGCTCGAGGATTGGGCGGGTGCGAAGGAGTCCTTTGAGCGCGCTATCGAGCTCGACCCCGAAATCTTCAAGGCGTACTTCAAGCTCGCGCAGGTCTTGGAGCAGACCGACGACCCACAAAACGCGCTGCATCAGTACACCGCGTCCATCGAACACGGCCCCCGCTTTTTGGAAGCGTACTCGGCCCTTGGCCGTCTCTACGCGGACCTCGGCTACCTTAACGAGGCTGCACAGGTTCTGCAGTCGGGCCTCCAGGTCGCCCTCGAAGGCACGGAAGAGCAAGCGAGCCTGCACCACTTGCTCGGCACCGTTTACCAGGACCAGCGCAACTACGACCAGGCCGTCGACCAGTTCCGTTCGGCGCTCGACATCAACCCCGGCATGCGCGACGCGCTCTTTTCGCTGGGCTGGACCTACTCGCTTCAGGACAACCGGGAAGAGGCGCGCCGCTTCCTGAAGAAGTTCGTCGACGTGGCGGGCGGCGACGCGCCTGCGAACTACATGCAGGCGGCGCGGACTCGCCTAGGCGAGCTCGGCGTCAATTAATGTTCCGCCAGGCACGCCGCTGGCGGCGTCGCTTTCCTCCTCGCCATCCATAGATGGCGTCGTCGTCGGCTCCTTGCCA
>JBCCRV010000562.1:0-5156 GCA_039201085.1 Myxococcota bacterium
CGAGCAGCAGGCCGATGACGGTGCCTATGACGCCTATGACGATGCCTTGAACGACGAAGATGCGAAGGATCGTTCCGTCCGTCGCGCCCATGGCTTTGAGGATGGCGACCTCGCGCTTCTTCTCGAGCACGACCATGATCAACGTCGCGATCACGTTGAAGGCCGCGACGAAGATGATGGTGGCGATGACAAAGCCGAGGGTGATCTTCTGAATCTTGAGGGCGGCGAAGAGGTTGCGGTTGAGTTCGGCCCAGTCGACGGTGTGAAAGGGGCCGCCGAGCTCGCGCTCGAGCTGACGCGCCAGGTCGCCGCTTTGGTCGAGGTCGTGAAGGCGCATCTCCACGCCCGTGACCACGTCGCCCTGGCCGTGAATGCGCTGGGCTTCGAAGAGGTCGACGTAGACGAGGTTGGAGTCGTACTCCTGAAAGCCCGCTTGAAAGACGCCGATGACGACGAAGTCGCGCGTTTGCGGCGTGCGCGCGCCCGGTTCAAACATCGACACGTCGAGGCCGCTAAGGGGCGACACGAGGCGCACCGAATCGCCCACTTCGGCTTCGAGGTTTTCGGCCAGGGTCTTGCCCAGCACGATGCCGGGAAGATCGCCGGTGGCGATCACTTCGTCGGATGCGAGGCCCGGGTCGTCGAAGCTGTCCGGCAGGTCGAGCTCGCTCGGATCGAAATCGAGCAGGAGATCTTCCACGTCTTCAGGCGCAGCGACGGCGACGGTCGGTAGGGGCTCGAAGGCTTCGGGCTCTTCGGCGGGCTCTTCGCCCGGCGTGCCTTCGCCCTCGCCGTTGGCGCCTTCGGCGAGCTCCTCTTCGGCGGCTTCTTCCGCAGCCACGGTCGCCTCGTGCTCGCGCACCATGCGCTGAAGCCAATCGTCGCCGCCGCGGCCTTCGGCTTGGGGCGGCGCCGCGTCTGGCAGCCGTAGACCCTCGAGACCGCCGTCGATCAGCTGACCGGGCAGGTCGAGCACGGTGGCGACGCGTTCGGGATCGACGCCCTTCACGAGCACGCCGGAGAGCCGCTCGCCGTGGGCGAGCATCATCGGGTTGATCAGAAAGGGGCCGGCGCCGGCGACTTCCTCAAGGCGGTCCGAGCGCTCGAGCACGTCGCGGTATTCGTCGAAGTCGATGCCGTATTTCATGACGAGCACGTGGGCGTTCACGCCCAGGACCTTGTCGCGAAACTCCTGCTCGAAGCCGCTGGTGATCGAAAGCACGGCCAAGAGCGCCGCGACGCCCAACGCAACGCCGGTGACGGCGATGAAGGTGATGACGGAAATCGTCTGGCGCTTCTTCGAGCGCAAATAGCGCTTTCCAATCTCCAGAGCGTACGCCACGGCCAGCCTTACCACGCGCGATCGGCCGGCGCTATTCCCTCCCACACCCGAAAGAAGGGCCGCGGAGCGCGCTCCGTGGGGCCCAGAAATGCCTCCCTCAGCCGTTTTTTAATATGCGGAGAGTGAGGGCAGCCGAGCGGGCGGAACAAATCGCTCGACCGATTGTCGCAAGCGCCGATCATGCGCGTTCTTATCGGTCCGGCCTTCATCACGGCTTTGGTCGCGTGCCACGGCGCCGCCGGGCGCCCGGTGCCCACGCGCGCGCCGCGCGAAGCGCCCGTCGACGAAGCGCGCCCCGACGCGATGCCGAGGCACGAAGCGCCCCTGGCGCTCGTGTCTTCGCCACTGGGCGGCCTTCGCGTGCTGCTCACCTCGCCCCATGAGCGACGTCAGCTCCTCATCTCGAACAACCTTCGCTTCGTGCGCGACGAAGGCGGCCCTTGGCGGGCCCTCGCCGTGTCGATGGACGCGGAGATCGTGGCCGTCGCCCGTATCGGCGCCCGCTGGCTGTTTGCGAGTGCGAGCGGCGCCGTCGGCATTAGCGATGCGGTCGACGGTCCGCTCGAACACTTGGTCGACCTGCCCGTTCGTCCGCGCCGGGGCGGATGGGGCGCGTCACCGAGCGTCCGCGTGCGCAGCCCGTATCAGCCGACGGAGCACGTCCGCGTACTCGGCCCGGGGTCGAACCTCAGCCAAGGCCGGCTTCCGATCCTCAGCGATCCTCCGTCGCCCACGCTGTACATGATCGACGGCCATGGCGCGCTGCGCGAGCATCGCTTCACTCGGGTCGTGCGCTCGGCCGCCTTTGAAAGCGCGACGCTGGGCGCGGCCGTGCTCGAAGATGGAAGCGTGCAGTTCACCCGCGACGGCGGCGCGAGCTGGGCACTGCACGATCTGGGCGAGGACCGCGGCCAATCGGTGATCGCCGGGCCGCCGCTGACGATTCGCGGCGCGCAGCGCTCCCACACGCTTGGTCCCGGTCGCTTTCAGCGGGGTACGCGCGCTTTTTCGCTACGCCGGATCGAACTCGTTCACGCGATGAGCCAACGCTGGCCCGTGCGCGCGCAGCGAAACGAGTTTTCGTGGCGCGAAGAAGGGGTGAACCTGATCGTCGACGAACCGGCCCTCTACCGCGCGGGCCTTCAGGGCGAAGGGGTGGAGCTCGCCCAAGAGTTTGCGTTTCTCACCCGGCGATGCGCGCCGGTGCAGTTTGGCGAGGACGTGCTTCTGGCGTGCCGGACGAATGGCCAGCTTGCCTTCGACGTGCTCGAGCGCGGCGACGCCGTCGCGCGCGCGCTAACGCCGCCGCTCCAAAGCGCGAGCAGCACGCCGCTGTGGTTTGTCGATTCGAACGCGCGCACCGTGTGGGCGCAGGCGCGGTGCGAGGCGGGCGACGAAGCGCGGAGCTGGTGCCGCGTCGGCCGAGAGCAGCGGCGGTCCGTGACGCCCGAAGTCGCCTTCGAGGCGGCGATCGGCGTCAGCGACGGACTGCTCGTCGGGTGGATTTCGCGCTCGGAGGGGATTCGCGCCGTCGACGGCGTCTCGGGTGCCCATGTGCCGATCGAAGCGATCGAAGCGGCGTCTGCCGAAAGCCGGATGGGGATCGCCGCGGACGGGAGCGCGTGGATCGTTCATCCGGCGACGGGCGAGCTTTGGGTGGGCGAACATGTTCGCGCATTTGAGCGACGCATCCTACCGCGCGGCGCGCGCGGGGCGATGTTCGTCGACGGCACGCGGGGTGTCGCCTTTGGCCGCAGCGGCGCCGAGCTTTGGTGGACGGCAAGCGGCGGCGAGCATTGGCGGCCCCTCGCCGTTCGCTTCGCGGGCGATCGCTCCGCCTTGCCCCTCTACGGCGCCCAAAGCCGGCACGGGTGCACGCGAACGGCGTGCGCCCTCGGCCCAAACCTCGAAGTGCACTGGGCGTACGCCGAGGCGCTCGCTCCCGCCGTGGGCCGCGCGCATGCCCTCGAAAGGCCAGACGCACGGGCGCCCTACCCTTCGCTTCCCCACGGCACGCTGGCAGAATGCAGCGCGCCCGATGAACCGACGGCGGATCGAAACGCGGTAGCGGGCCAAGCGTCGTTTGTGCTTCTGCCCGGTTTGCGAATGCGCTGCGCGATTCGGCCCGAGCGATGGCGCTGCCGCTTTGATGGCGAAACGCGCCGCGAGTTCGGGCTCAGCGCGGGACCGATCGTCGTGCCCATGCCCCACCTGGCGGGCATCGCGCCCAACCAGGAAGGGTTCTTCCTTGCCGGCGGCGGTTCGACGGGGGTCGTTCTTCAGCGCAACGGCACGACGCAAGACGAGTTCTTGTTCGTACACGGACGGCAAGCGCAGCGGCTAAGGCTCGCGAGCCCCCTGCTCGAGCAAGCCGGCATACGGGAGCGCACGCGCTACCCCGGCGGCTGGCTCGTTCATGAGGGCCACGCCTTCGCCTTCTTCAGCCTGCGCTCGAATGCGCGTGCCCTAGTGCGCTTTGATGGCGCTGGAGAGGCGGACGCCGTCGTGCCCATTCCCCATCAGCGCAGCGCGCTCCTCGCGGTTCACCGCGAACGGCCCGGCGCGCTTACGCACGCCCTCGGCGGCGGCTGGCTCTTCTGGCGCGCCGACGGCAGCGCACCGGAAGACGTGACGTGGCCATCGGCGGAGATCGAATGGTGCCGCGAAGCCTCGCCAAACGCGTCCATAGCGTGGTCCTTCGAACAAAGCTGGGTGGGCCGAACGTCCACCGGGCAGTCGGCGCGCATCCGCTGGAGCTCGCGCGGCGCCTGCGTGGACGACGTGCGCATCCCGCCGTGGAACACCGTAGGCGAACGGCGCTTCGCCGTGGCGCGCCGGTGGCGGTCCAACGAAACGCACGTTCGCGCGACCGTGCAGCGCCCCGACTCCCCGCTGCGCGAGCAGCGCTGCGCGCATCCGTGAGTAACGACATGCCGCAGGTGCCGATTCGTCTCGGCGTGACGACGTGAACGGCGGGTTCATCGGCCCCTCAGGCAGCTACTACCTGTAGCCAGAGCACCCCCCCGGCCGTCTGCGTCCGCACGGGTTATCAACTCGATAACAACGAGTGTCCTGCGAGCGCTGGCTCCGCCGGGTACTCCTCCTTAGCAACACCTGGAGGAGAAAGATGTTGAGTTCGAATGCCCCTACTCTTTGGCCCTTTGCGACGTTCCTAACCGTGCCTGTGCGGTCTGCGGATATCGCGCTGCTGCTGCTGCTCGTTCACGCGGTTGGGTGTGGCGACGGTTCGCGTGAACGTGACGCGGGCGTGGATGCGCTTCTCGCTCCGGTTTACATTCCGGTCATCGAATGCGAGGACACCTGCGACCTGATCGCAGAGCGGTGTGTTTGGGCCGTCTCTGACGACCGAGGAAGCTACTCTGCCGAGCCGAATGGTGAGATCCTCTGTCGGTTCGAGTGCGACGCGGAAGGAGATGCTGCACCGCCGGAAGACTCACCTCAGGGTGAGTGTAGCTCGGAGATCCTCACCGCCCACGAATGCGTGCGAGCGACCGCGGCCAGCTGCGGCGATTCGTGCCAAGACGAGCTTCAAATGATCGAGCGCTGCGTCACGGACGCCGGCGGTGACGGGAAGCCGGATGTTCTACCACTTTGGGACGATGACATTCGTGCGCGGTAGCACGTTGCCTGCGTGGCAACGTTCATGTCCGCCCAATGGGTAGCGACAGCGGCAGCGCCCGGCTTTGAACTGCCACAACGCATGTCGCTGCCGGCGACCCTGCTTGCGTTCACGACGCTCTACGCTTGGGTCACGTGGGCTATGTCCCGCGCACGATCGTCGTGTCGCAAGACA
>JBCCRV010000563.1:0-5154 GCA_039201085.1 Myxococcota bacterium
GCCGCCGACCACGGCGCCTGTGAGGTCGGTGACCTTCTTCGGAAAGCGCGTCAGCGCGCCCTCGGCGATGGGATCGTCGAAGGCGACAAAGACGACGAGGTGTTTGCGCGCCAGATGGGCGAGGTGCTCGACCATCAGTTCGGCGGACGTGCTGTCCGCAAAGTCCGTGAACACCACGATGAGGCTGCGACGCTTGAGCTGGCCAAGCACGTGATGCACGCCGACGACATGGTTCGTTTCGACGGGCTGGGTCTTCAGCGTGGCGACGGCGCGACGCAGACGGCCGAGTTGGCGTAGTCCGCCCGAGGGAGCGGACCAGCCGCGCACCTCTGCATCGTAGCCCTGCAGGCCCACACGGTCGCCGGCGCGCAGGGCGACGCGGGAAAGCAGCAGGAGCGCGTGAATCGCGTGGTCGAGGCGCTGCACGCCGTCGATCGGCGCCGCCATTAGGCGGCCCGTGTCGACGCAGAGCACGACGCGCTGGTTCTGCTCGACGCGAAAGCGCCGCACCTGCAGCTTTTGGTGGCGCGCCGTCGACTTCCAGTCGACCTTGCGCAGGTCCATGCCCGGCTCGTAGGCCTCGAGGCTGTCGAGTTCGCCGCCGTCGCCGACGCGGCGCTGAAGGTGCGAGCCCGCGGCCCGCTGGGCGCCAAAGTGCGCCATGGCCAACGAACGGATGCGCTCGGCGTTTGGCACGACCGTGACCGTTTCGTCGATCTCGTGGCGGTCGACGCGTTGGGCCAGGCGGAGTGGGCCTTCGAGGCGCGTCCAAAAGGCGGCGATGCGGCCTTCGCCGCGAAGGGGGCAGGGAATCGCGACGCGGTGGGTTGAACTTCCGGCGAGCGCTTTGACGCGTGCGTCCTTTGCGCGGCCGAGGGGCGACTCCACCTCCGTGCGAATCGTCAGCGGCAGCGGACCGCGCTTCAGCGTGAGCGCAAGACCGATGTCGAGGTCCGCGCCCACGCCGGCGGTCTTGGGAATCGACACGGCCAATTCGGGCTTCGCCTGCCAGACGATGAGCGCGTCGAAGGCAAGGGCGAGCCCCAGCACGCCCCACGTCAGCGCAGCGACGGGCCAGTACGCGCTCCCCGCCACGATCACCGCAATCGCGGCCGCGACGGAGAGAAAGAGCAGAACGAGGAATCGGGGCGAGGGGCTCATGGATCCTAGCGGGGTGCGGGGACCTCTTCGGCGAGGGCGGCGAGAACGTCGTCGATTTGCACGTCTTCCATCTCCGCCGCCGGTGTGGTGATCACGCGGTGGCGGGCGCCGGCGACAAAGAGCGCCTTCAGGTCGTCGGGAATCACGTAGTTGCGGCCCTCGCATGCGGCGTTTGCGCGGGCGGCGGCGGTGAGCATGGTGGCGGCGCGCGGCGATAGGCCGACGGAAAGCGAAGGATGGGTGCGCGTCGCGCGGGCGAGACGCACGGCGTAGGCGGCGATGGCCGGATCGACGTGCACGTGGGCGGGGGCCGAGCGGAGGGCGTCGAGACTGGCAGGGTCGACGACGGGGGCGAGGCCTAGCGAATCGAGATCCGGCGTGCCCGAGCTTCCGCAGTGGGCGAGGACCGCCTGCACTTCTTGCTCTTCCGCGGGGTAGCCGACGGAGAGCTTGAAGAGAAAGCGGTCGAGCTGGGCTTCGGGCAGTGGGTACGTGCCCTCGTGCTCGACGGGATTTTGCGTGGCCACGACCATGAAGCGATCGGGCAGGCGGTGCGTTTCGCCGTCGATGGTGACGCTGCGCTCCTGCATCGCCTCGAGCAGTGCGCTCTGCGTTTTGGGCGGCGTGCGGTTGATCTCGTCGACGAGCAAGAACTCGGTGAACACGGGGCCCTTGATCAGCGCGAAGGACTGGTTGCGAAAGTCGAAGATGTTCGCGCCGACGACATCACCGGGCATCAGATCGGGCGTGCACTGCACGCGGCCGAGGTCGAGGCCGAGGCACCGCGCGAGGGCGCGCGCCAAGAAGGTCTTGCCCGTACCCGGCACGCCCTCCATCAGGATGTGGCCCTTCACAAGGTACGCGATGAAGGCAAAGCGAAGGTTTCGTTCCGAGCCCAGAACGGCCGGCGAAATCGCCGCCGTGAGCTGCTGAAGGATCTGCGCGACGTGCTGAGGATTCATGCGGCGTTGGCCTTTGAGGAAACGGCGCGGGAGGCGCTTGTGTTGGATTTACGGTGCTTAGAATGAAGGAGCATGGAGCGAAACGCGTGCGCTCGCTCGGCGATGGAAAAGAGTTCGGGCGTCCAACGCTTTTGCGCGAATGCGCGTCGCGCCTCGTCAACAAGGGCGACGGCGCCGGCGGAAAGGGCGCGGCGCTCGGCGGCTTCATCGAGGGCGCGCGCCGATTCGTCGAGCGTTTGCGCCGTGCCCAAGCCAAGCGTGTCGTACGTGTGCAGCACGACTTCTTGCACGTACTCGAGCAGAATGGCGCCGGCGTGCTGGCCTTCGGCGAGCACGCCGGCGCTCACTTCCACGGCGACGCCCGTGCCGTCGCCCAGCTTGGCGCCGCGTCTGGGCGGACCGAAGCGTACGGAGCCGGCTGCGATCAGCGCGAGCGCGAGCAGCAGGAAGTGCACGACGAGCAGCAGGTTTGGAAACTCGCCCAACGCTTCGGCGAGCGAGTATTGCATGCCGTGGCCGTGAAAGACCTCGTCGAGCACGATGGTGTCGGGACGGCTGCCGAAGCCGCGCTCCACAACGGCCAGCGTCAGGGCGGCATGGTCGGCGCGGTGGAGGTTGAAGCTGTGAAAGAAGTCCGGGTCGGAGATGATAATGGCGCCGTTTTCATTGCGAACGACGACGGCGCCCTCGGGGCCGTCGAGCAGCACTTCGTCGTAGGGCGCGACGCGCGTGAAGACTTGAAGGCGTGGCACCTGGACTTCGAACTCACCGAGTACGCCCGTCAGCACCTGCCGGCCGGAGTCGCCGACGACGTACTCCATCTCCGGCGCGACGGCGTCGAGCACCAGGCCTGGACTCACCGAGTCGAGGAGCACGTTTGGCGTTTCCGTGGTCGACGGCGTCAGAATCCACTTTGGAAGGACGAGCACGGTGGGCAAGCGTTCCGTGGCGCGCGCTTCCATCGCTTCGCTGAGCTCCCGGTCAAACCCTCCCGTGCGTCCCGTGGGCTTGGGCTCGAGAAACCACATTGGACTCTCCGTACCGTCGAATCGGCTCCCGCGGTTTTGCGCGACGTAGTAGCCAAGGCGCTGCAGCGTTTCGGCGAAAGCGCGATGGCCGATGGGTCCGCGGCCGTAGCTGTCGCTCATGCCGGGCGTGATGCCGTGCAGCTTTTGACCGTAGAGCAGCGCGCCGACCGTACCGAGCACGCTGATCGCTCCCAGGACGAGCACGGTCCGCCGCATGCGAACGGATAGAAGTCCCGTTTCCACTTATGCGACGCTCCCCGTGATCTGCAGCACGATGGCCTTCACGCGTTCGAAGAGCGTCCGATCCGCGGTCTGGCCGGCAAAGCGAACGCCCTCTGCGAGGCCCACCACGTCCGTCAGGGGCGGACGTCGTGCGTCGGCGCTGGTCAGTGCGGCGAGCACCTCCCGCGCCGTACGGCCTCGTTCGTGCTCCCGCCAGCCGCTCGCCTTGAGCGCGCGAACCAGGAGCGCGACGATCGCCTCGTGAAAGCGCCCTTCGGCGGCCAGTTTGTCCGGGTCTCCGGGGTTCCAGGGCAGTGCTGCGCCCGTCGGCGCAGAAGCGGGTAGGGGGACAGCTTCGTCCTTGATCGTGCCCCGCTCCATGCCCTGTAGGGTCCGCACGATGACGTAGAGAAGCGCCAGCACACCCAGGGCCGCGAGCACGATCAGCAGAATGCGAAAGACCTTGCCGAGAATGCGCGGGACTTCTGGGAACACCATGCCCGGGCTGCGTTCTTCAAGCGGCTCCGTGTTCGCGTCGACGCCGCGCTCGTACCCGCTGATGCCGCTCTCGCTCCCGGACGCGGAAAGCCGCTCGTCTTCTTCGCCGCTTCCATTCCCGCCGCGAAACGGAAAGTTCTCCGTCGAACCGCTTTGCGTGGGGTAGGCGACTTCGTCGCTGTAGCCGCCCTCCGCATGAACTTGCTGCGCCACTTCCTGCGGCGACTGAGCGCGTGCGAAGGGGGTTGAAAGGAAAAGGAAACAGCACGCCACGAGCGCGAGGCCGGAGGCCGCGTTTCGTGACGTGCCGTGGGCCATCTATCGAAAGACGTCAGCGATGGCGCTCGCGTCCACGCCGTCCTTGATTCCGCGAATGCGCGCGTACATCACGGCGGCCAGCGCAGCGACGACCATGATGCGGGCGACGGCGAAGATGAAGCCGAGGAGTTGGTTGATGATCACCATGAAGGTGGACGGCCCCTGCACCTGCATCGTTGCCGGGTCGATCGCGCCTGCGCCTGCGCCGATGCAGCAGCTTCCGACGAAGAGGATCAGGAAGAACACGAGGAACACGAGGAGCAGCACGAGAAAGATCATGCCCCGCTGACCACGCGTGAGCTCGATGCTTCGCTGCATGGCGGCGATCGGTCCGAGCCGTTCGACTACGGCGGCGGGAATCGAGAGGAAGAAGAGAATGATGACGTACACGAGCGGCACGAGAATGACGGCGATGCCGAAGGGGCCGAGGCAGCAGAAGAGGCCTCCTTCCCCCGCGGATGCGACGGCGAACATGCCTACGCCCATCGCGATGCTACCCGGCAGTGCTGCGGCGAATTCGGAGAGGGCGATGAGGATTGCGACGAGCGCCACCGAGGGCGCGACACGCAGGCCCTTCGAGACCACGTCGGCGACGCCCGGTTGGCGGCCCGCGAGGTGCTCGGCGCTCGCGTACATCAGCGTGCCCATGCCGAGGTAGGTCAGCACAAACGCGAGCAAGCCGATCGCGAGGTTGACGACGATCCATCCTGGCGAGAAGGTATCGAAGATCGCGGAGAAGTCGCCGCCGGCCATAGCCTGCTGCACTTGCTGCTGACGATCGACTTGAATCGCCGCCGCAATGCCGCCGAGCACCGTTCCCGGAAGCGCGAAGAGCGACGCGATGACCACGAAGGCGGGGAAGTTAGAGCCGATGACTTTCGCGGACGTTTGCAGCACATCGCCTACGTCCAGTTTACGCAAGATCGGGCCCTGTCCGGGTGGCATGCCGCCGCCAAAGCCGCCGC
>JBCCRV010000564.1:0-5153 GCA_039201085.1 Myxococcota bacterium
CGAAGGCTACGGGCCCGAGTCCCTCGCTGATGCATGCTGGCGAGCGGCCGACGCGCGATTTACGCCCGCGCGCCATACCCTTGGTAGGCAAGCGGCGGTCGCGTATTGCTTTGTCGCCCAATGCGAGTTCTGACGCCCCGCCAGCCAACAGCCTGGCGGGCGCCGTCCCACTCGTGTCGAGTCTTCCTCCTATCGAGTCTTACCCGTGTCGTGTCCTACTCGGGGACGCACTCTTCGAAGTCGAAGTCGCAGATGAAGCCGAGTTCGCAGTCGTCGTCGATGCGGCAGCCCGGGACGCACGCGTCGACGTCGCAGATGAAGCCCAGGTCGCAATCGTCGTCGTCGATGCACGCGCTTTCGTCGGCCACGCACACGCCGCCGGCGTCGCAGACTTCGCCTTCGTCGCAGTCGAGGTCGTCGTCGCAGCCGCCGTCGTCCACGCACGTGCCGCCGGCGTCGCAGACTTCGCCTTCGTTGCAGTCGAGGTCGTCGTCGCAGCCCACGTCCGCCACGCATTCGCCGGCGTCGCAGATTTCGCCGTCGCCGCAGTCCAGCGTGTCCTCGCAGCTGTCCGGGCAGCTCTGAATCTCCGGGTCGCAGCCGATCGCGTCGAGGGCCTGCCATTCGCCTTCGCCCGGCAGGTTTTCGAAACCGACGCCGCCGCGCGGGTCGTCGGCAATCGGGCCGAAGAGGCAGTCGTCTTCGTCGCCGGCGAGCTCCGCGTCGAACTCCATGTCTTCGTTGAGTATGGCTTCACCCGCGAAGGTCTCGGCCGCGCTCGCGTCCCAGCAAACGGTGACGATCTCGTCGAGAATGCCCACCTCGTCGTCCACGGCGCTGTGGCTGTCCCAGCGGCCGCCGTCGTCGGCCCAGCGCACGTAGACGCTGTAGGCCTCGTCTTCAACGTCCTCGAAGAAGGCGAGGGCGTGGTTCGACTCGTCGAAGGTCCAGTAGGTCGTTTCGCTGTCGGCGATTTCTTCGTCTTCGATGAGCAGGCCGCGCGTGTCGAAGATCACCTCGACCTCGCCGCCGGCGAAGGGCCGAGCGGCCATCAGGATTTGACCGGCGCCGCGCACGCCCTCGGCGGCGGCGAGCTCGCCGACGTCGAGCACGAGTGCGAGTTCGACGAGCTGATCGCCGTCGACGACCATCGATCCCTCCACGATCGGCGCCGTCGCTTCAAAGCCCGGCGGTCCTTCGAAGAAGGCGATGTCGTAGGTGCGGCCGTCTTCCGTGTCGATGTCGAGCACGATTTCCGTTTCGCCCGCAAGGGTGCGCCAGAGGTGGTCCTGGCCTTCGATGACCGGCTCGGCGCCGGCGGCAAACTCGAGCTCGTCGAAGGTGAGGTCGATGATCTCGTTCAGCTCCTGCACGTGCGCGAGCGTTTCCAGATAGAAGTCGGAGGGGCTTTCGAGCCCCTGGGCGTCCTTGCTGGCCACGGCCTCGAAGTCGATGCGTAGCAGATCGCGCGTCGGCACAGCGCTTCGTACGGCGTCGTCGCCGCAGGACGCGGCGCGGCAGGGAAGGTCCCGGCCGGGAAGGGTGGTTCCGGGTTCGCCGCTGCCGCCGCTCTCGCCGCCGCCGCAAGCAATCGTGAGCAGGGCCATTAGGTAAGTCAGTCGCTTCATGGGTCTTTTCCTCGTCAGAGGCCTCGAGCATCCGAGGCGACAAAGACCTGAAGGGCGAAGGCGTTAAGGTCGGGTTAAACGCCGCGAAAACCATCTTCGAGTGGGGTTAATGAGGTTGTTTTACCGGAAAAATGGCGCCGGCGAGCCGGGACGGCTTTGGCGGAGACGACCGCCGCCCGCGCCGGCCTCGCCGCAGCGCGTCGAAGCAGGCGTTCGACCCGGCGCGCGGCGATTCCGCGGTTGCAACGGCAGTCGTCACCCCTCAAGGCACGAGTTCGACGCTTCCCGAGGCCGGCGGCAGGGTGGTGGTCCCGTCCGAGACGGACACGGCGAACGTGACGTCGCCGCCTTCGTGCACAAAGCGAAGGACACCGCCGTCGATCTCGGCCTGCGTGAAGCGCGTCAGCGCCGCGTCGGGTGCGTCCCGGTGAACGAAACGGCCGCCGCGCACGTCGCTTAGCGTGAAGACGAGTGCCGGCGCCGCCGTGTCCGTGTCGATCGCGTGCAGGTCGCTTCGCTGAAGCACTTCCGTACGGCCGGCGCGCACGCGCAAGCGATTGGCCGTGAGTTCGGGTACCGGTCCGCCGGGAAAGGGCTCCGGCGAGCCACCCTCGTTGGTCATGTCAAAGAGCGGCGGAAAGGCGGTGGGCGCCGGCGCCGGGCTGCCCACGACGCCGCCCGTGAGCCAAGGTTCGGGACGCGCATCTTCCGGCGGAAGCGCGCCGCCAAACGAAAGGCCTTCGCTCGCCTGCAGCTGCGCGTTCGTCTGGCCGACGTAGCGGGGCGGAATCTGGGCGCGCAGGTCGAGCTCTTCCGGTTCCTCTTCCTCCACTTCCGGATCGAATTCCTCCGGATCGTCTCGCTCGGCGGGGCCTTCGTTGTCGGGTTCGGGAAGCTCGCTCAGCGGCACTTCGTCCGGCCCCTGCAGGTCGAAGTAGAGCCCCTCGCCGTTCAGCGTGATGCGGTCCGGGAGTAGAAAGGCGTAGGGCTGGTAGCCGTCCGGTTCGCCGTCGGCGCTCATCACGACGTTCCGCCGCGGTCGCCCCTCGACGGCCGTTTCTTGAAGGCTTTCGAAGCGAACGTCGCGCATGACCAGCGTTCGCGGCCCCTGGCGCGGCTCGGCGATATAGAGGTCTTCGGCGTTGCGCAGCACGAGTCCGTCGATCACCCACTGATCGTTGCGCGGCATGACAAAGCCCATCGAAAAACCTTCGATGGTCACGTCTTCGATGCGTCCAAAGCCGTTCGTCACCTCCGTACCGAGATCCAGGCCGACGCCGCTGTTGGCCGTTCCGCCGTCCAGGATGAAGGGCGCACCGATGCCCACAATGCGCGCGCGGCGGAGCGACATGCGGGCCGTGTAGTTCATCATCACGCCGTCCCGGCAGTTCCACACGGTGAGGTCTTCGACCGTCGGCCGCAGCGTGTCGATATACGCCTGCGGCGGTCGCGCGTGAAAGGCGCTCCCGCCCTCACCGATGTACGTCTGCGCGTGCGTGTAGCGCATGCGAAAGCCGATCGAGGCGCCGTACGCTTCGTTGCCCCGAACTTCTGCAAGCGGCGCCCACCAGGTGGGGATGCGCTCGCGCTCGCCGAGCAGTTCGCCGTTTTGCACGTCCGCGGCCCGCACGCTCGTCCGGCCCGGCGTAGCGATGTCCGCTTCGACGAGCCCGTCCGTCCAATAGATGAAGCCGTGGGCCGTGGCACCGGCGGCCACGTTGTCGATGAGGCTCACCCCGTGGCCGCTAAGCCAGTAGCCGTCGCCATCGTTGCCGAACTCCTGGTTTTCGGCGCCGAGGTCCGGATCGATGGCGCCGCCTTCTGAGTCGAAGCGAAAGACGGGGTTGACCGAACGAATGGCGAGGTTTTCGCGCAGCGACCCGATCTCGTCACCGGCCTCCGTGTAGTAGCCCGTACCCTGCACGGCGTAGGTCACGTTGCGCACGAAGTCTGCGTGCGAGGAGTGCATGACGAACCCCCATCCTGGGCTTCCCCATACGACGGACCCTTCGATGTGTGCAGGCGCGCTGTTCCGATCGGTGCCGAGGCGATGAAGGTGCAAGGGGTAGCGTCCGCGCACGTTCGTACGCCGGCCTTCGCGAACGCTGAAGGACGTGAAGGCGCTCGTAAGGTTGCCCACGGCGTCGTCGATGACGTCGAAGTAGAGGTCATCGAGGGGCCGCGTTTTGTCCGTTCGGCCGAGCTCGTCGAAGCGCGCGAAGCGCACGTCGACGTCCGGGGTTCGCATGAACATCACGTGGCCGCGGTGCGCGAGGGAGGCGTTTTCGCTCGCGAAGACGACGTTGCGTGTGACGTTGGCCACCCACACGCGGAGCTCCGGCGCCGAAGGCGCGTGATCGCGCATCAGCGGCGCGTCCAGTCGCAGCTGAAAGCCCTCGACACGTGCGATCGTACGCACCTCGTCACTCTCCGGGTCGTTCGCGTCTGTGCCCGTAATGACGAGCGTATCGCCGGCGAGCCATCCCTCCGTTTCCCGGTCGAGGACCAGCACGTCGCTGCCCGCCCGGGCCGGCTCGGCCAGCACGCCCGCGTGCGTTCGCGGCGCGCCGTGAATGCGCGTCGTGCCCATAAGCATGGCGCCGCGGCCGACCTGTGAGGGATCGCAGCGGCGATCGACGGGGCCGTCGTCGATGAAGAGCACACGTGCGCTGGCGACGATGGGCGCGGCCTGCGTGCCGATCTCCACCGTCGAGCTCGGCGTGCTGACGAAGGTGTCGACGCGAAGCTCCGCAGCGGTGTTCGTCGCGAAGGTAAGCGTCCCGTCGACGCGCAGCGTTTCGAGGCGTGCCGTCGTTCCTTCGACGTGGACGCGACGGCCCGACGGCACGTGCGCGCGGGCGCCATCCCCCGGAACGACGCCGCCTTGCCAGGTGGCGGTCGCCGACCAGTCGCCATCGGCGACGGCCGCATGGGTGACAAGGGCTGGGTCGACGAGGGCCATCGCGTTCGGCGCTGCCCGTGCGCACGGGCGGCTCCCGGCCGGCGCGAAGGGGTCGTTCGCGGCGCCGCTCGAGCACGCGAGCAACAGAAAATACGCCGCTAAGTAGGATTTCATGGGTTCGTAGTGCGTGCCGCGGGCGATTTCGGTTCAGCTTTTTGCCCGCGCCCCTAAATCCCGAATCCGCCGGTCGTAAAGGCCCGCTGGGCTCGCGTTAATCGACGTTAAATGCCCGCCCCAATCGATGCGGAGGCGCCAAGGCGAGCTAAGACAGGGCCATGCAACGCCGATTTGCCCTTGCTTTGCTTCTCCTGGCCGCGTGCGGCGGCTCCGACGGGGACCCATGCAACGCCGTCCTGCGGGCGCTTGCCAGCGCCTCGCCGGGAAGCGTCGTCGACGGCGAGTCGTGCCGCTTCGAAGGGCCGCTCACGGTCCCGGCGGGCGTTCGTTTGACGTCCGCCACGGTCGTCGGCAGCGGCGACGTGGTGACGCTTCTGGGCGACGCCGCCCTGGAGTCCGTGGACGTGGAAAGCAGCGGCGGACGGGCCGTCGTGGCGGACGGCGCC
>JBCCRV010000565.1:0-5148 GCA_039201085.1 Myxococcota bacterium
CACGGCGTTGCCGTGATGGCCGTTGCTGCGACCGACAACCCGACGCGCACGATCGCGAATGTGCGCGTATGCTTCAACAAAGGTGGGGGCAGCATCGGCACGAGTGGAAGCGTGGCCTTCGGCTTTGACCGAATGGGCGTCTTTCGCATCGATCCCGACAAACTCGAAGGCCGCGACATGGAAGAGCTCGAGCTCGAGCTGATCGATCACGGACTCGAGGAGATGGGCGAAGGTACGGGCGAAAAGGGCGAACCTCGCATCGTCGTTCGCTGCGCGCTCAACGACTTTGGCCGACTTCAGACGGCATTCGAGGAGATGAAGATTGAAGTCGCGTCGACGGCGTCCGAGTTCATTCCGCAGAACACCGTGGAGCTCGACGAGGGCAAGGCAGAGGAAGTGATGAAGCTCGTCGACCTCCTTGAACAGGACGACGACGTTCAGCAGGTCTTTCACAACCTTCGTTAGGGCTTGTCTTCCAATGAGCGTGTGCGCCTTCGCGCCCTCTTCGTCTCCGATTCCGCCAACCCTTCGGCTCGAAACCCAACGAAGGATTCCTTCGTTTCACAACGCAAACTCGCGGACAATCCGACCACGAATCCATACACGCTCATTTGAACACAGACCCTACGCCTCCCGCATGATCGTGCGAATTTCCCGAAGCGTCCGCTCGCGGCGCCCCGTCCCTTGGACCGGCGCGTGTCGCCCTGCGCCGTTGCTGCCGACGAGCGATTCCCGATGGGTGCTCTTGGTGCTGCGTCGAACCCGGCAGCCCGTCGCATAGCCCATGTGGATTCTCGTTGTCGGACCGGAGAGCCAGGTAGGCGCGGCGGAGCATGCCGTCGCGGTGCTTGGGTCTTTGGGATGCCGCGTGCGCAGCGTGGACCTCTGGGACAGTTTTGAGTTTGATGACGAACCGCGCCCGCCGGCGGCGGCGTTGATCGAAGCCCTTGAAGAGGTGGACGCGGCGCGAGCGGCGCTCATGCGCTTGCGATCCGTCGAGCGCTTTGCTCAAACGCCCGCGTTGATTGCGACGAGTGTTTCTGGGCTCACGCGCCTTCAGCCCGACGACGGCTTCGATGACGTGGTGCTGCACCCGTACGTCCCCGCGGAGCTCTACCTTCGCCTTCGCCGTGCCGAGTGGCGCGCGTCGGAGTTTCGTGGCGGGCGCCACCTCAAGACCGGCGAGCTGTCGATCGACCTGGACGCGCATGAAGTGCGCTATCGCGGCGAACTCGTGGCCCTGACGCAGCAGGAGTTTGCGCTCCTTGCGTTCCTCGCGCAGCGCCGGGGGCGGGTCTTCTCCCGGGACCAGTTGCTCAACCAGGTTTGGGGCGTCGACTACTACGGCGGCAGCCGAACGGTGGACATTCACGTGCGACGCTTGCGCATGAAGCTCGGTGACGGCGCCGAGGATCTGCAAACCGTTCGCGGCGTGGGCTACAAGATGCGGTCCGCGTCGTGAAACCGCTGATAGTGGCCACGGGCGATCCCGCGGGCATCGGCCCGGAGGTGAGCGTGCTTGCCGCCGCGAGGCTCCGCAGTCCCGTTGTGCTCGTCGGCGACGGCGCGCGTCTCAGCGCCATGTTGCAGCGGGCCAACGTGGGTCATCGCGCCTGGGGTGTCGGCGACGCGTTGACGGGTGTGGGTGTATTGCACGCGGGCGCCGTGTCCGATGCTGCCGTGGACGCGCGCGCCCCGACCGCGGAGGGAGGCGAGGCACAGCTCACGTATCTGGAGACGGGCGCGACGCTCGTTCATGCCGGCCACGGTCGTGCCCTCGTGACCGGGCCGACAAGCAAAGCTGCCGTCGAGCTCTCTGGCGTTGCGTTCACGGGGCAGACGGAGCATCTGGCGGCGCATTTTGCACTGGCACGGGATGCGGTGACGATGATGTTCCTCGGGCCGAAGCTTCGCGTCGCTTTGGTGACCACGCATCTTTCGGTGCGGAACGCGGCGAGCGCCATCAGTGCGTTGCGGGTCGTGCGAACGCTGCGCCATCTTCAGGGCGCCCTGGCCAAGCTGGGGGCGCTCGGCCCCATCGCCGTCACGGGGGTGAATCCGCACGCGGGGGAGGGCGGACTCTTCGGCGACGAGGAGGACGCCATCGTGAAGGCGCTCGCGTTGGTCGAAGGCGACGTTCACGGACCGCTGCCCGCCGAAGCCGCCTTTCGCGGTGCGGCGGCGGGGCGCTACGCGGCGGTCGCGGCGATGCTGCATGACCAGGCCACGATCGCCTCCAAGCTGCTCGATTGGGGCGAGGCGGTGAACGTGACCTGGGGCCTCCCGATCGTTCGAACGAGCGTGGACCACGGCACAGCCTTCGACATTGCCGGTCATGGCGTGGCCGAAGCCTCGGGCATGCAGGCGGCGATGCGGCTCGCCGAAGAGTTGACGCCTGGGAGCTCCTAAACAACCGAGCGCGATTCGACGACGCCGCCCGACGCCTCCTTCTCGAATGGCCTACAGCCGTCCTGCGTCATCGCCAAACGAGCACGAGCGACCCATCCTCGACGATTTGCGTCCTCGAATCGCGGTCCGTCGGTCAGACCGGGCCCATTCTGAGCGAGCAAGGGGTTCGTTTTCACTGTCTGGCTGTACGGCGAATGGGGCCCCCTTCAAAAAGGTTGACCCTGATCGTTGTTCGTTCCTAGCCTGGGGGAGCCGAAGCACTTCGCCCGGCACATTCGATTTCCGGTAGGAGGACTTGATGTCGTTTTGGGAAGACGCGAGCGGCGTGACAAAGGGCGCCATTATCTTTGGCATCATCGCGATCATCGGCGCGATCGCATTCACCATCATGGAACCGGGTGGCGGCGACGAGCCGACCACGACGGAGCGCGGCCTCCAGGCGGCGCCCGGCTGAATCTCGCTTTTGAAAAGCGTCAAAAAGGAGCCATTTGGCTCCTTTTTTTTGTCTTCAGCCCACAACGGCGGCGGGCGGTGTCCACCGCTTCCTTGACACGATCCGTGAAATAGGTACACCTGACCAGGTCATATGACCTGGTCAGTTGAATTGGTCGATTGACCTGGTCATTCGACCTTGTGCGGCGAAGCCGCGCACCGCCAACGCAACGTGAAGGGAGCGAGTGAATGAAAGGACTGGTACTGCGGGAGGGTCAGCTCACGATGGCGAAGGACCTCGTTCCGCGGCCTCCCGACGAGGGGGAGGTCGAGGTTCGGGTGGTCAGCGCGTCGGTCAATCCAACGGACATCGAGCTTGCAGCGGGGGTGTATGACGACATGCTTGCGCGCGCGGGAATGCTGGATCGGACTCGCACGGGCCTGGAGTTTTCGGGCGTCGTCACGACGCCGGGAAAGCGCTTTCAGCCCGGAGATGAGGTGTTCGGCTATGTCGACCTGCTAGAGGGCGCGAAGTCGCACCAGGAGCGCATCGCGATCGGCGAGGCGCTCATCGCCCGCAAGCCCGCCGCGTGGAGTTTTGCGGAAGCGGCTGCCGTTCCCTTGGGCGCCCAGACGTCACTCGTCGCCCTTCGCGACGTAGCCAACGCGCAGGCCGGCGAGCGCATCCTGATAAACGGCGCGGCTGGCGGACTTGGGGTGTACGCCGTTCAGCTCGCGGCCCGCGTGTTTCGACTTCACGTCACTGCCGTGGCGGGTCCCGGCCAAGGCGCGTTCCTCAAGGGGCTCGGCGCCGATGAGGTGCTCGACTACACGGCGGAGCGCCCGCTCGCGAACGGGGAGCGCTACGACATCATCTTTGACCTGACGACACGGTGGCAGTTCGATGAGGTGGAAGCTTCACTGACGCCGACGGGCCGCTTCATGCCGTCCGAACCGCTCAAGGCGGGCGTAGACTTTAGCGAAGGTGCGCGTTCGGGCGCGCGCTCGGTGAACCTCTGGGTGGGCCAAGGGGACGGCGACGTTCTTGCCGAGGTGGCCGCATTGGTGGCCAACGGAACGCTTCAGGTATTCGTCGATTCGGTCTATCCCTTTGAAGCTCATCAAGAAGCGTTTGCGCGACTGAAACAGCCTTCGAAACGAGGGCGTGTGGTGATGACGCTGGAAGACGCAGGTCGGCCATGAAAGCGATTCGCACCCCTGATGAGCGCTTCGAAGGCCTGCCGGGCTATTCGTTCGAGCCCCACTACGTGCACGATCTTCCCGGCTACCACGGTTTGCGCGGCCACTATGTGGACGAAGGTCCACGGGACGCGAAGGAAGTCTTCCTCTGTCTGCACGGTGAACCCACCTGGAGCTACCTCTACCGCAAGATGATTCCGGTCTTCGTGGACCGCGGCGTACGCGTAATCGCTCCGGACTGGCTCGGCTTCGGACGCTCCGACAAGCCCGTCGATCCAGCCGCCTACACGTTCCATTTTCACCGGGACTACATGTTGGAGCTGATTCGTCACCTTGAGCTGCAGAACATCACGCTCGTTTGTCAGGACTGGGGGGGCATCCTTGGTCTTACGCTTCCCATGTCCATGCCGGAGCGATTCGAGCGCCTCCTGATCATGAACACGGCGCTCATGTTGGAAAAGGTGGAGAGCCCGGTCTTCGCTTCATGGAAGCAAGGCATTACGGGGCCTGAGGATGTCGCCCTTGAACGCGTGATGAAGAAGTACGCGCCCGTACTCAGCGATGAAGAGGCGCTTGCCTACGCCGCGCCCTATCCCAGCCGTGCTTCCAAGGCCGCGGTGTACCGCTTCCCAGAGATGGTCGGTCCGACCGATGACGCCGAGGGCATCGCCGTTTCGCAGCGCGCCCACGCGTTCTGGAGTGAACGATGGCAGGGGGAGACCTTCATGGCCGTCGGCATTAAGGACGACATGCTCGGGCCCGCGACGATGTCGTGGATGCGCACGGTGATCCGCAACTGCCCTGCGCCACTCGAGGTGCCCGAGGGCGGGCATTTCGTGCAGGAGCACGGTGAAACGATCGCTCGGCACGCGCTCGACGCCTTTCGCATTGACGCCCCCGACCGATAGGCTCCTCGCCAGCGATCGCGGAGCGGCTCTTTGAATACGCTCTCATCCCTCAGGACGTGCCCTTCTGCCCGCGCCGCCGGGCGGCAGGGCCGGTTCCGCGAGGGAGCGTGTCCGGGGTAGGCTTCGCCACAGAGGGCACGTTCACCCTCTGCCGACGTCGCGTCGGTCGAACCACGAATGGAGTTTCTCAATGAAGGGG
>JBCCRV010000566.1:0-5145 GCA_039201085.1 Myxococcota bacterium
CTCGCCGCGCTCGCGCTCACCCTCGGGGGATGCCGCGCAAAGCTGGGGGAGTGCAACGAGCCGGCGCTTCGAATTGTCTACACCGTCGAAGGCAACCCCATGTTCGCCGGGCAAGCGCTGACCCAGCGCTACTGTGCCAACGGGGAGTGTCACAACTCGAGCGTCACGGGTTCGGGTCGCCGTGGGGCGCCCTTTGGCTTCGATATGGACACCGTGCACCTGGACGTCGCGGCATGCACGCCGGGAACGCTGAACACAGACGCATGCCTCTTGGAGCAGCGGAGGCTGGCCGTGGCCACTCAGGTGGCCTTTGATTTTCGCGATCTCTCCTGGAACGAAATCGAGCAGGACCGCATGCCGCCCGTCGGAGCGCGAAACCTGCCGGACACGGACACGTCCGGTCTCTTCTTCAGCTTGACGGACGGGGGCGATCCCAATACCGCGGACCCCGTACCGAGCCTTCGCGAGCCCGAGGGGCGCGAGCTGATCCGCAACTGGCTCGCGTGCGGCTTGCCGATTGTCGGCGTGCTGGAGCCGACCCGAGACACCGCGAGTTTTGAGCAGGCCTGCCCGGAATCCACGATTCCCGACGACTCGTTTTTTCAATGCCGCTTCGCGCCGATTCCGCGCATGGAAATCGCACCGAACTTTGACGACATCTTTGCCTTCATCGAGCAGCAGCAGTGCAACACGTCCGCCTGCCACGGCGGGACGGAGGCGCCGAACATGACTACCCGAATGGAAGCGTTCGAAAGCCTGACGACGGGGACCGGTCCGACGCCGGGCAACTGTTTGGACCTCACGGCTCCGTACGTGAACACCGAATCCCCAGAGGCCTCACTCTTCTACCTCAAGCTCATCGCGACGGAAGAAACGGCGGAGGGTGATGAGTTCGTTTGCGGTGACCAAATGCCCGATTCCCGCAGCGGAACGTTTCCCTTCCCCGTCGATGGTGTGCTTGACTGGATTCAGATGGGCGCACCCGGACCCTGAGGGATACGGTCATGAAACTTGTTCCTTTTCCACTATTGATCCTTATCGCCCTGTCGGGTTGCCGCGCGAAGCTCGGCGAGTGTGACGAAGCGAACCTGCAGATTGCGTACACGCTGGAAGGCGCGCCCATGTACGCCGGTCAGGCGCTCATGGACCTCTACTGCGCCACCCAATGCCACGGGTCCGGGCTTACGGGCTCGGCTCGCGAGGGCGCGCCCTTTGGCATGAACCTCGACACCGTGCATCTTGATCCGACGGTCTGCACGCCCGGTACATTGAACACGGATGCATGCCTGCTCGAGCAGCGGCGCCTCGCCACGGCCACCCAGATCGCCTTCGATTTTCGCGACCTCTCGTGGAACGAGATCGAGCAGGATCGCATGCCGCCGCGCGGCGCGAGGAACTTTCCTGAGACCGATCGCACGAACCTCTTCCTGGGACCGCTCGAGGCGGGCGGCACCGTCAACCCCTCCCGTGAGATCCCGAGCATCCGCGAGGCGGAAACGCGCGACCTGATCCGCAACTGGATGGCATGCGGCCTGCCGATCGTCGGTGTTCTCCAGCCCACCCGCAACATGGCCGAGTTCAACCAGGAGTGCCCGGAAAGCACGATCCCGGACGATTCGTTCTTCCAGTGCCGCTTCTCCGTCGAACCGCGCATGGAGGTCGAGCCCAACTTCGACGATATCTACCTCTTCTTCACGGAGCAGGGCTGCACTTCATCGTCGTGCCATGGCGGCGACGATCCGGAGTTCCCCGACATGCGCGATATCGACACGGCGTTTACGTCGCTGACCACCGAAAATGGCGCGACGCCGGGGTCTTGCAGCGACCGCAGCACGCCGTACGTCGACATGGGAAGCCCGGACGACTCAGTGCTTATGATCAAGCTGCTTGCGGTCGATAGCGACGACGTTGATTGCGGCGACCAGATGCCCGCCACCCGCAACCGGGAGTTCCCCATGGGCATCACTGGCGGCATTCGCGATTGGATCACGATGGGTGCGCCTCGTAACTGAGCGCTTGCGACTAGACGCCGCGACGGGAACGCGCTTTCTCGCTCGGGGCATCGACCCGGCGCGGGGCGCCCTCGACGCACCGGACGCACTGGCGTCCTTTCATCGCGCGGATCTCCTCGCTGGCGCCGAGGCATTGACGGCGGCGACCTTTTCCGCCGTGAACGCGGAGGCCTTCGACGCAGCGATCCGCGTCGCCTTCGAAGTGGCGGAGGGCCGCCCGGTGTTTGCGTCGCTGTCCCCGATGTTCGACGAAGACGAGCTCGCCCGTCGTGCGGAGCGCGCCCGGCGCCTTGGAGCCCGACCGATGCTCGAGACCTTTACAGCGCCGCCCTTTCTTCTTCGGTGCGTGCGCAGACTCGCTGGCGAGGACCTTGTCGCGTCCTACTGCCCGATCGAAGACGTGAGCTTTGACGTGCCCGCATTGCGCGCCGCCGGCGCCGCGGTCGTCGGAGTCAACTGCGGCACCGCCTTTGAGCGGGGCGGCTACGACCGCTTCATCGACGAGGCGAGGGCGGCTGTATCCAGTGGACCCACACTCTTTCGCCCGAGCGTGGGTCTGCCCGATGCCCCGCTGACCATCCGCACGTTCGCCGACGGTTTCGCGCAGGCTGAGGCGGCCGGCGTTCGTTGGTTCGGGGCCTGCTGCGGCGGCCACGACGCGTACCTCGAAGCTGCCTACGGCACCCTCTCAACGCGCACGCCCGGCGGCGCCGTTTGAACGAAGGCCCCGTCGGGGGGTGCTTCCGTGGCGATCTCGATCGAACGAAAGCGTACGAGGGCGTCGGCGTCGTGCATCGGGTCTTCGAAGAGAATGACGTGAGGCAGTGCCACGCCCCGGCCCTCTTCGTCAGCGGGATCGCGCACCACACGGTAGTCGTCGAAGGTCGCTCGCCAGAGCGTTCGGCCCTCGGCGTTGAACAGCTCGGAACGGTGCAGGCGCAGGTACTGGGCGCCCGGCGCGGCGTCCTCGTCGCGCGCTTCGAGCACGATCTCTTGCCGTACATCGCCCTCTTCGAAGGTGATGCGATAGCCGCCTCGCCCGCAGCTCATCGTGGGCGTGCCCGCCAGCCGGGGCGAGTCGCCGACGAGCAGCCGCGCGACTTCCTCGCCGCGCATGGCGACGCCGAGCAAGCGCGCGATGTTCTCCGCGCTTGCTGGGCCTTCCAGAAAGCGATCTTCGCGAAGGTCGAGAAGCTGGAACCGCTCGCCGTCACTCGTGAGGACGGCGGCGGGGCCGAACTGCGTCAGGGCGTCGAAGCGCAGCCGGTCCGGACGCTCCAGCAGCATGAGTACGGTGCCTCGAACGCGACCCTCTGCGCCACGCTGGTCGACGCGCGCTTCGGCGCGAACGAGCCGGACCGTGCGGCGAAGGGAACGATGCAAACGAAGGGCGTGCTCCGGGTCCTGAATCGGCGTCGTGGGGCAGCCCGGCCGGGGGCAACCGGACGCCGCCGCGCTTAGCGCCAGGGCCAGGGCGAGGAAGACCGATTGTTGGCGTTCAGCGGACGGCACCCTTCGCCCCTACTACGAATGATGGCTTCGCGCGACGGCCAAATACTGGTACATCCGGGTCCGTGGAGTGGTCCGACGACGCCCAGGCGGAGCTTCTTGCGCGGCACGGGAAGCGCATTGCGGCGGGTGAAACGCTGTACTCGGAGGGCGATCGCGCAGACTTCGTCTACCTCGTGCACACCGGTCGACTGCGGGTTGTCCGGCGTTTTCACGCCAAGCGGCGATCGATGACGGTGCGCTCCCCGGGGGATTTGCTCGGCGAAGAGGCGCTCCTGGGCGACGGGCTTGCCCGCCCGGCGAGCGCCGTTGCGCTGACGGACGCTGAGGTGATCGCGCTCCGCCGCGACGAGTTTGGCGCCTTTCTAAGCGGCACGGAAACGGCGCCCATGTACTTTCTTACGCAGCTTGCCCAGCGCCTGCGGGATGCGGATGAGCAGCTGGAAAACCATCACCTCCGGGATCACGGCAGCCGCATCATCAATACGCTCCTGCGCCTCGATGAGGGGGGCGATGCAGGGCGAATCCGCATCTCGCCCCTCGAGCTCTCGTCGCGGGTTGGCTTGGACGTGGATTCGGTCAAGCGCGCGGTGCAGCGCCTGCGAGACGGTGGCTACCTCCGTATTCGAGACGAGCGCATCGTCATTACGGACCGCGACGCCCTGCGTCAGCTTCAGGGTCTGCTTGCCGAAAAGGAGCTGCTACGCGAAAGCCAGGGCGCGCCTTGACCCGGCAGCCACAGCTTTCAGGATCGTGCATGCGCCTAACGTCCCTTCTCCTTCTGCTTAGCCTTGCGCTGGGCTGCCCACGTGGCCCTTCCGCGGAGGATACGACACGGTCGCGGCGAGAGTTCGAGCTGGCGGCGGCCATGCACGATGAGGGCAATATTCCGGGAGCCGTCGGTCATCTGCGCCAATCGATCGAACTTGATCCGGAAAACCCCGAAGCCTACCTGCTTCTGGGATTGATCGAATACGGCCGGGGCAACACCGCGGACGCGGAAACCCATGCGCGGCGCGGCGTCGAGCTGCTCGTGCTTCAAGAGCGTCAGG
Source organism: Myxococcota bacterium (assembly GCA_039201085.1). Classification (GTDB taxonomy): domain Bacteria; phylum Myxococcota_A; class Polyangia; order Polyangiales; family Houyiibacteriaceae; genus JBCCRV01. The sequence goes on from JBCCRV010000566.1 coordinate 4,574, forward strand.
GCGCAACGCTTGCTGAGGCCCGCAACGTGCTCGGCGTCATTCTTATTGACCGCGGCAAGAGCGAAGAGGCGCGCGAAGTGCTCGAGCTGTCGGCGAACGACAGCATGAACACTTCGCCCCACCTTGCCTGGGGCAACCTTGGGCTTGCCCAGCTTGAAAGTGGCGACCCCGAGGGCGCCATCGAAAGCCTTCGCGAAGCCGTCACGGCCCAGCCGCGCTTCTGTGTGGGCTACCACCGGCTCGGTCGCGCGTACTACGAGCTCGAACGTTGGGACGAGGCGGACCAAGCGCTGGTGCTCGCCGTAGAGGCGGACGAGGTGTGCGCGGATTTGCCAGCGCTTCAAAACGCATGGCGTCTTCGCGCCGAAGTGCGCGCCCAGCTTGGCCGCCATTCGGACGCCGTGGGCGACCTGGAGCGCTGCGTCGCCCTCGGTCCGAACACCGAGGACGGGCGGACATGCCAGCGCCTTCTCGATGGCGCGACGGCCACGCCTGACGCGAAATGAAGCAAACGCCGCCGGTCGTTCGCGAGGTCCGGACTCGCCGCCCGGGGAGCGCGGGTTCTTCGCCGA
>JBCCRV010000567.1:0-5141 GCA_039201085.1 Myxococcota bacterium
CCGCCACCTGCGGCGACGGCGTCGTCGACCTCGGCGAGGCCTGCGACGAAGGCGACGCCAACGGCACCGACGGCGCCACCTGCGACACGCTCTGTGCCGTCGTCGAAATGCCCGACATGGGCATGCCCATGGAGATGGGCGTCGACGTCGGACCGGCGGATGCCGGCGCCGAAGCCGGGGCGCTCATGGACGGCGCGGTGGACGCGTCCGCGATGGGAGTGGACAGCGCGGTCAGCAGGGATGGCTCAAGTGGCGGAGGTGGCGGCGGCGGCTGTGCTGCGAGCCAGACGTCAGAAAGCCATCCACTGTTGGTGCTCGCTTTGGCGATGCTTTTGCTTCGTCGGCGCGCCTTTGCGTCACGTCGCTAGGGTCGCGAGCTTCGAAGGGCCCAGAACAAGGCCACGTGCGTGCCAGACCGAGGTATGGTGGATGCGCATGCACGAGCCCCTGAATGCCGTATCGATTCGTCCAGCGCTGGCTGGCTCGCTCGGACTGCTGCTCGGGTCCGCCGTGGTTTCGACGCAATACGCCGACTCCGCCCTCACGCAGCTGGGAGACGGCGCCTACTTCACCCAGCAAACCTTTGGCCTCGCCGTGGCTGTGGCGTTGGCCATCGGCGCGTATATCGTGGCGCGAATCCGTCCTACGCGGCTCCTCCTTGCCACCGACGGGCTCCTGCGCATCCGGGGGGTCTTTGGGGCGTCGCGCAGCCTGCGCCCCGCGTCGACGATCGCAACGGTCACGCTCACGCTGCAGCGAATCACCCATCGCCGAGTACCGATAAGCGTCTACGAACTCGCCATCGACGGTTCGAAGGGGCGTGAGCTCCTCTGCCAGATCCCGAACGATGAACTGCGCCGGGCGCGCGCCCTCGCCGAACGCTGCGCGAAACGCTGGGGCGCTGCGCTCGAACTTCCGGCGAAGGGGTCCGAGAACTCGATGGTGGCGACGCAGGAGGCGGAAGAACTCGCCGAGGAAGAAGAACGGACGGCGCCCGCCGAGGTCGCGCGTGCGGCGGAGCACTCGTAGCCTAGCGATCATCCCGTTCTGGGAGGGTGGGATGAACCTGGACCCGGATGGGCGTATGCTCCTCGGATGTGCCGCGCTCAGACACTGCTCGCAGCGTTCGTCTGGAGCAGCGCTGGATGGGGCTGCCAGGCAGCGGTGCTGTCCGAGTCGGACGCGTCCGTGGCGGCACGCGACAGTCGCGCCGAGCCCCCAACAGAAGACGCCGCCGACACGCTTACGGATGGGCCAGGCGACGCCGCCATGCAGGAATCGGGCGCCGAGGAAACCGGCACACAGGACGCGAGCACCGCGGACAGCGCCGGAGACGCGCCGAGCGATTTGGCTGCGGGTAACGGGACCGACGCCACGTGTGCTGCACCCGCATGCGAACCCGGCGCAAGCGAAACGCGAAGGGTCGACGGCGCCTGCGTCGCCTACGAGCAAAGACGAACGTGCAACGACACGTGCAGCTTCGGGCCATGGGTGGGCGACGATCCGTCCGTACAGTGCGAGCGGGGCGGCACGCGCATCTGCGCCGGCCAAGAAATCGACCTCCCATGCAACGCCGCAGGAAACGTTGCCACGCAGGTTTGCAACGGGAGCGGCGTGCTCGTGGTCGCTTCGACCCTTTACGGCTGCACGGTACAGCAAGATCCAGGCGCCGGAACCCGGGTGTGCCCGAACGAAACGTTTACTCGCTCCTGCTACCCGATCGAGGGTGGACGCGCACGGGCGAACTGGCGCTGCGTGGGTACGGAATCGCCCAGCGGTGGCACCTTCATGCGACTCGACTCGCAGTACTGCACCGCCTCCAGCGGGGCCGAGGCGGGCATGCACTTCTGCCCAGGCGAAGTGATCCTCCGCAACAACTGTCCGGCGGCGCGCAACTACTTCATTTGCCCCGAGGATGCGGGCGAGGGTACGAGCTTCGCGTCCGAAGCGGAGTTGGGCTGCGACATCGAAGGGGGCGAGTGGGAGCCGGTTCACCGCGGCGTCGACCTGCGGCGTTGGACCGAACGGGGCGCTCGCTTTCGCGCGCTGCGAATTGATCTTTGCGACGCGTCGCTGCGCATTGCAGCGACCGCTGAGGAAGACCGTCGCGCCCGCACGTCGAGCTGGGGTTCGGAAAACAACATGCTGGCCGCCATCAACGGCGGGTTCTTTTTCTTCAGCAATTATCATCCCGACGCATGCGTCGCCTTCGGGGGCGGCGAAGAGTGGTCCCGGTCGGCCGACAGTGCCGCTCGAAGCTTCATCGCCTTCGGGCGCGACAACGTCTACCTGAGTGAAGCTCCCACGATCGACCGTCCGCCGTACCCCGGCTTCGAGTGGAAGGAAGAAGCCGTGTGCGGCGACGCCACCATCGTGCGGGGGAGTCGAACGGTCGCCGGCTTCAATCCGGCCGATCCCGTCACCGAGCGTACCGCCGCGGGCTTTTCGCCGGACCGAAGGACGCTCTACTTTCTGACGGTGGACGACCCGGGGCGTACCGTGATGGACATGGGACCGCCGCTCGTCGCGCTGGGCGTTGACTACGCGATCAACCTTGATGGCGGCGGCTCGACTACGATGTGGGTTTCGGGCCTCGGGCTCGTGAATCGCCCGGGCAGCGAGCGCGTCGTGGCGAACCATCTCGGCGTTTGGATCGAGGGCGGTCCACGCGGGTACAACTGTCCTCGGTGATGGGGCGTTTCGCGGAGCACCGTTGTACAGCGCGAGCGGCCGTCTGGTACGTTTGTGGGATGCCCTGTGCCCGCAGCGCCGCTGGCTTTCGTCCGCTCGGCCTGGCGCTGCTCTTGGCGTGCGGAGGCGGGGGTGGCTCCGATCTGGCCGTCAACCTGCGCACCGACTACCAGGCACCCGTTGACTTCAGCGAGCTTCGCGTGACCTTGCAAAGCGGCGACGGAATCAACGTCGAAACGCTGCCGGCATCGCTGAGCGACTACGTGCGCGGGGTGTTTGTCACCCGCTTCGACGACCTAGCGCACGGCGAATACGTCGTGCGCGCCGAGCTCCTCGACGAAGCCGGAACGGTGATCGGCAGTCGAGCCAACGCGCTAACCTTGCGCCAACCAACGTCGGTCACGCTGGTCATTACGCAGAGCTGCCGGGACGTTCGCTGCCCTGGCGATGGCAACCCAAATCTGACGGAGTGCTCGGACGGTCGATGCGTGGCGCCCGAGTGCTCGCCGGAAACTCCGGAGCTCTGTGAAGGCGGATGCACCTCCGACGCCGAATGCCCGGCTTCCGTTGCGTGCGCGACTGGCGTATGCCTTTCGGACGGCGCATGCCTTTCCGTTCCGGACGACGCACGGTGCGCCGATTCGGAGCGCTGCGACGCGCGGCTCGGCTGTCGAACGCGGCCAGATGCCAGCGTTGCAGACATGAGCGCCCCAGACACGGGCGCCGCAGACATGGGCGCCGCAGACATGGGGGCGACGGACCTGCGCGCGCCCGACGCGACCGCAACGCCGGATGCGGCCCCCGAGGATGACCGGATGCCCGACGAAGGGACGGACGTCGCCGTCGACGAAGGCTGCACCTCGAACGAATGTGAACCCGGCGAACGCGAAACACGAATGCGCACGGGCACGTGCGTATCGTACGAGCAGACGCGGGTATGCAGCAGCATGTGCACCTTTGGCGCGTGGACAGGCTCGGACCCGTCCGTGCAGTGTACCTTCGGCGCCACGCGCCTATGCCCGGGCGAAGAGATCGAACTTCCATGCGACGCATCCGGAAACGAGCGAACGCAGGTGTGCAACGCGGGGGGCGTGCTTGTGAACTCGTCCGTCGTCTACGGCTGCACGGTCCGGTTGGAACCGGGCGCAGGCACGCGCATATGTCCCGGTCAAACCTTCACGCGTTCGTGCTTCGGTATCCCAGGTGGACGCGCTCGCATCGACTACCGCTGCGAAGGCACCAGCTCACCCGCCGGCGGAACGTTTACCACCGTTGACCTCGACTACTGCACGGCCACGAGCGGCGCCGAAGCAGGCATGAACTTTTGCCCTGGCGAGGTGATTCGTCGCGACGGATGCCCCGGCAGCCGGAGCTACTTCATCTGCCCGGAAACGGCAGGCTCCGGCACAGGCTTCGTTCGTGAAGCAACGCTGAGCTGCACCATCGAAGCGGACGAATGGGAACCGCTTCATCGAGGCGTCGACCTCCGCCGGTGGACTGAGGCCGGCGCCCGTTTTCGCGCCTTGCGCATCGACCTTTGCGATGCCTCGCTCCGCATCGGCGCAACGGCCGAAGCCGATCGGGGCGCACGAACGTCCACGTGGGCCTCCGCGAACAACATGCTGGCGGCGATCAGCGGCGGCTTCTTCCGTTCCGGCTCGTACCAGCCCGATGCGTGCGTCGCCTTTGGCGAAGGCGACGAGTGGTCCGGCTCGTTGGACGGATCGACGCGCAGCTTTATCGCTTTTGGTCGCGAAATCGTCTTCTACAGCGAAGCGCCCAACATTGACCGCGCGCCCTACCCCGGATTTGAATGGATGGAAGAGGCGGTGTGCGGCGACGCAACCATCGTGCGGGACGGACGCGCCGTCGGGTCGAGTACGGGCCCCGCGGCCGAGCGAACGGTCGCGGGCTTTTCCACGGACCGCCGCACCCTCTACTTGCTGACCGTGGACAGTCCGGGTCGGACCGTTGCCCAGATGGGCCCACCGCTTGCAGCCCTAGGCGCCGACTTCGGCATCAACCTCGGCGGTGGCGCGTCCACCACCATGTGGGCGAACGGCCTCGGCGTCGTGAGCCGAGGCGGCGCCGAACGAGTCATCGGCAACCACCTCGGCGTCTATATCGAAGGCGGTGCGCGCGGCTACAACTGTCCGCCTTGATTCGCTTGGCTCCTACGAGCCCACCAAGCCAATGCCGCCCCGCATATCGATGAGCGTTCCATCGGCGGCTTCGATCTCCGGCAGCCCGATCGAATCGATGTTCACGCCGCAGGCGCGTGCCGCCTCCACAAGCGCTGCCTGATGCGGACGGCCCATCGTCGCGCCCGCCGTCGATGGCGCCGGTGTGTCTTCGGGAAAGCGGTAGTATTCACCCAAGCTCACGCCCGGCGCGCCGCCGGCAATGATGCAGGGCCAGCGATCAAAGGTGTGGTCGGCGGCGCCCAGCTC
>JBCCRV010000568.1:0-5138 GCA_039201085.1 Myxococcota bacterium
CCGGCGGGCTCTTCCCCCGCGAGTCCACAAAGGTCAGCGCGCGGCCTTCCGCCAGCGCGAGTCGCGGGGCGCGCCGCACCGCCACGCGAACGAGCGCCGTGCGCCCCGAACCCTCGTCGCCCAGCACGCGCTGAAAGCGCCGCGCTCGAATGGTCTCCTCGAGCGCCGTGAGTGCGCTCTCGTGGCCCACGAAGGGCAGCGAGAGGCAGCGCCGCGCACGCCAGCGCACGCTGACCTTCGCGCCGCCAAGGGGCGGGCGACCGAGCGCCGCCCGAAGCGCGTCGCCGGCGGCCGCGGCCCCCCGCAATCGAACGCGCGCGTCCGGCTCGACGAGGCGTGCCGCGAGCGCGGCCACCGCCGATTCGGGATGGGCGAGCGCGCCGAGGGTCACGCCGAGAGCAAAGCAATCGGCGTCCGCGGTCTGCTCGCCCAGCCGTGCTTCGGGCGATAGATGCGAAAGCGTGCCGCTGATCGGACCGGCCAGGCGCGGCGGACCGCCGGCACTGAAGTCCACCAGGCACGCGCCGTCATCACCGACGAGTACGTTCGATGCTTTGACGTCGCCGTGAATCAGCCCCGTGGCGTGCAGCGCATCGAGCGCCTCGCAAAGTTCGAGGGCCGCATCTTCCAGCGAGCCGCCCGCCGCTACGTACCGATCGAGGGGCACGCCTGCCACAAAGGCTTCGACGAGGGCCCCGGCGCCGGCGGGCATGCGCCACGGTTCAGGCGCGTCGGCGCTGAGGGCGAGCACTTCGTGAATGCGAACCACGCGCGGGTGGTCGACGGCGATGAGGGCCTCGCTCTCGGCCCGGAGCAGCGCCAGCGCTTCCGCCGGCACGATCTTGATCGCCACCGGCGCGTCCCGCTCTTCGTCGTGCGCATGCACCACGCGGCCAAGGGCGCCCTGCCCCAGATCGCGCAGGTAGCGGTACCGATCAAAAAGCAGGTGCACGCCCCACAGTCGTTCGAGCGGCGCCCCTTTTCCACCCAAAAGCCAGGCCGTTGAAAAACTCCGCATCGCACGTTGTGGGCTGCGCTGGCAGCGCTGCACGATTTTCGTCCGCGCAAAGACGTACGTGGCACCCCACTTGGACGAGTGGTGACGGCGTGAAGGGCGCGCAAAGCGCGCCGCGGAGTTCTTCAACGGCCTTGCTAAAAGGCCCGTGGCGGCCTCAAAAACCCGTGACGAACGTCGCCACGCGTTCCACGGTCTCGGGGTTGGACGTAAAGAGACGGGTCCCGTGGGCGCCCGGACTCACGCTCTCAAAGGTGCGAGTATCGCGGCCATTGCCATCGCGTTCGTTCCAGGACGCTTCGCCAGGCGGGTAGAGAAAAAGCGCAGGAACGGCTCCAAGCGAGCTGAGCGGATGTTGGTTTTCCGTGTAGGTCCCGCCCGAGAGAAAGACCGCCGCGACGGGATCGGGCGCGTCGCTGGCGACGTAGTCGAGCAGCGTCGTCGTACCGTTCGATGCCCCAACGATCGCGATACGCTCCGCGCCGCGTTCCCGCAGGTGGGCCACGGCGGCCACGGCGTCGAGGACGCCACTGTCGCCCGTGTAGGCATCGCGCGCACTACCCGCCGAGCCGCCGGCGCCGCGCCGGTCGACGTTGAGCACCAGTGCGCAGCGCTCGCTGAGGGCATCGATGAACGCGGCCGGGTAGTTCGAGCGGTCGTTCGAAGGCGGGATCATGTGAAGGAGCACAACGCCCAAACCGCTTGGAGTGCTCGGCTCGTAGCGATCGGCTTCCAGCTCCACCCCATCGCTCGTCTCGAAGCGCACCACTTCGGCACTGGCGATGCAGTCTGTGGGGCCGTCTCCCGCGGAATCGGCAAGCCGCTCGTCGCGGGCCCCATCCGCCTCGCCATCCGCCGCCCCCTCGTCACCGGACGAATCGGCGACTTCAGGCGCCGAGTCGCTGGGCGCAGCGTCGTCGCCGCAGTGAAAGAGAAGAGCGGAAAGACAAAGGAGGCCAAGACGGGTCATGCGCCATCATATGGCTCCATCAGGAAAACGTTAGCTCGGGCCAAGGCAAGCCCGCGTCAACAGCCTCCCTCCCTCACCGACACCTGAACCCCAGCCAAAAAGGTCATAGGGACGGAGGTATGCCATGACGGTTGTTCTCGAACCGTCATGGCATACCTCCGTCCCCATGACTCTTTGGTCGGCTCCTTATCCGTCGCCCGAACCACAACCAGAACCCCAACCCGATTCGGATCCGTCGCCCGAACCACAGCCAGAACCCCAACCCGCTCCGGATCCATCACCCGAACCCGCTCCGTATCCGTCGCCCACACCCGATCCCGAACCCGATCCAGAGCCCGACGAAATGGTCATGGGGACCGAAGGTCTACGACGAAAAGGTCGTGGAGACGGTAGGTCCACGGACCTGCACGCCGGTCTACGACCCAAGCGTCGACGAAATCCGATGCACGGGTCCGGCCCCGATTCGCTCCACGCGAATCCGGCTGGGAAGAAAGGCGTTGATCACCGCCGCGTTCGTCAGCACGTGGTCGCTCGGCGGCGGGCACGTATAGCTGCCACCGAGGAGCGCCGTGGGAAGCATGAGCTGGTCGGCTAGATGCTCTTCCACCTCGGCGCCGCTTTCGACGAAGCGTAGGTAAGCGCCCGCCGCTTCATTCGCGACGTGCTCGGCAGACTTACGCGGCGCGCCAAAGGCGCAGAAGGCGTTCGTTCGGCCGCCGCGCTCGGCGAAGGCGATGAGCACGTTGCCCGGCCCGGGTGAACGCACGGTCGCGCAGGTCAACTTGCAGGTTTCGTTCACGCGCTGGGCGAAGGCCTGAAGCTCGCGGCGCGCGATGGCTTCCGAAAGGTTGCTGACGAGGGCGAGGGCCTCGAGCGAATCTTCGCCATCCGCCGACTCGCCTGGTGCGACCTTCGCACCGAGCGGACGATGCTTCGTCTTTCCGTCGGCCGCTTTCCCGTCGATCGAAAAGCGCAGCTCGCCGCCGCCCGCAGGGTAGAAGCCATGGGACACGAGCTCCATCGACAGACTCGCGCCGGCGGCCACAAGCTCGGGCACGTAGCAGCGCGCAAGCATGTCCGCCGGCGGCGCCATCGAAGCGTGCGTACCGCCGCGAACGCGCAAGCTGGACGCGCCCTTGGCCATCAATAGCGGAAGCAGCAGCGTCTGGGCAACGAGGGCCGCGGAGCCAGCGCTGCCGACGTCAAAGGCGTACGCGCCGGCGCGCAGTGCCGTCGGTTCAAAGGCGAGCGACGACGCGCCAAGCTCCAGACCGCTGACCTTGGCGCCGCCGACCTCCTGGGCCGCCCGCAGGCAGGTCAGGTGCTGCCGCAAAAGGCCCGGCTTGCGCCGACCGCCGCGCACTTCGTCGATGCGAAGGGCGCGGCCCGTGAGCAGCGAAAGGCTGAGGGACGTGCGCACGATCTGACCGCCACCCTCCCCGGCGGAGCCTAGCAGCACAAGGCGCGCGCCGTCTTCGAGCACCACGTCGGGCAAGCCGACGGCTTCAAGCGCATCGTCCTCTTTGGACTGAAGCAAAGGCGCGCGCAGCGCCCGCGCCGCGCCTTCGGCCGCACCTTCCAATCCGCCGTCCGCGGCGCCCTCGCCGGCGCGAAGCCAGCGAGGTGCGCCGCGTTCGTCGAGAACGCGCAGCACGCGATGAAAGGGAATCGAACTGCCATCGGCCAGCTCAACGCCGCTGCTCGTGACGCGCGCCACCTGGGCGCCGCTCACCTCACGCCGGTCACCGGGCGCACCGCGGTGGCGCACCCAGAGGCAGCAGCGCTCGAGATCCTGGCGATGCCAGCGTGCGTCGTTGAGCACTTCTCGGAGTTGGTTGGCCATGGCTTCATCCCTTGACGCACACCACCTGCCGGAGCTGGTGCACCACGTCCACGAGGTCGGCCTGGGCCGCCATCACGGCGTCGATGTCCTTGTACGCCATCGGCGTTTCGTCGACGACGGCCGCATCCTTTCGGCACTCGACCCCCGCCGTCGCCGCTTCATGGTCCGCCACCGTGAAGCGCTTCTTCGCTTCCGTTCGGCTCATGACGCGGCCCGCGCCGTGGCTGCAGGAGCAGAAGCTCTCGGCGTTGCCCTTGCCGCGAACGATGTACGAACGCGTACCCATCGAACCGGGAATGATGCCCAGCTCACCTTCGCCCGCACGCACGGCGCCCTTACGGGTCACCCAGACGTCGGCGCCGTAGTGGTGCTCCTTTTCCACGTAGTTGTGGTGACAGTTCACCGCCTGCTCCGTCGTTTCAAAGGCGCGGAGCTCATCGCGCAGCGCGCGCAGCGTCGCCTTCATCATCACTTCACGGTTGAGCCGCGCAAAGCGCTGCGCCCAGCCGACGGCGCACACGTAGTCGTCGAAGTACTCGGTGCCCTCGGCAAGGTACGCCAGGTTCTGATCCGGCAGGTCGATGTGCCACCTCATCATTTCCTTCTTCGCCTTTTCGATGAAGTAGGAGCCGATGCGGTTGCCGACGCCGCGCGAACCCGAGTGCAGCATGACCCACACGTCGTCGTTTTCATCGAGGCAAAGCTCGATGAAGTGGTTGCCCGTACCGAGCGTACCGAGGTGCTTCACGTGGTTGCTCTTCGCGATCGACGCATGGGCCTCACAGATGTCGCTGAACTCGTCCGCGAGCTCGTCACGGAAGACGGCGCCGACGTCGTTTGGCACATCGCCCCATGCGCCCCTGTCGCGGCCCTTACGCCGACCGCCCGTGCGACCGTGCGGCACGGCCGCTTCGATCGCCGTGCGAACCGACCGCAGGCTGTCCGGCAGGTCCGACGCGCGCAGCGAGGTGCGCACGGCCATCATGCCGCAGCCGAGGTCCACGCCCACGGCCGCCGGAATGATCGCGAGCTTCGTCGGAATCACCGAGCCGATCGTCGCGCCGCGGCCAAAATGCACGTCCGGCATGACGGCCACCCACTTATGAATGAAGGGCAGGCTCGCGATGTTCTCGATCTGCTGACGTGCGCTGTCTTCGACGGGGACGCCCTGGGTCCAGAGCTTCGCCAAGCCCTGGCCGTGGCGGCCGTGAAGAACGTCGTAGCTTCGCTGGGTCGTCGTCTTTTCCATGGCCCGAGACTTAGCGAACACCGTACCATGGCAAAAACCCTTGTTTTTGCGACAATCGCAC
>JBCCRV010000569.1:0-5137 GCA_039201085.1 Myxococcota bacterium
CGACGAGACCGATGGACCATCGATTGGCGCTGGACCACTCAACACATGAAAGACTGGGTCAACTCATCTGGGACTTAGCACTAGGCCGGACGGTGCCCCGCCGCACGTATCACCCTCGCTCTTCCCGTCACCTCTCACTCTCACTCTCACTCTCCACCCTTCACGCCCACTCACACACGTCATAGAAACCCCGACCTTAGCGGGGCGGCACAACCCTTGAGTCGTCAGGCGAATCGCACCGAGGCTGCACGAGCTCAGCGGGCGGAGGGCGGTTCCGCCGCGGAAGCGGCAGAGCGCAGCGCCTCGCCCACCACCTGCAGGGCGCGTGGATGGCTCAATACGTCGACGTGGCCGGCAGGAATCCCTACGATCGAATGCGCTTCGCGCTGCGCGGCCTGCCGAAGTTGCGTGTTGACCGGCACGACGTCGTCCTCCGTCGTGCTGATGAGCGTGTAGCGAGCGCCTCGCGGCAAGCGCTCACGGTAGAGATCGCGCACGAAGCGTGAAGTCGTATCCAGGTCCCGCCAGGAAGGCGTGGGCGAGGGCGCGTACCGCACACCCGCGTGCGCACGCGGATGGCCCCCCAGAGGCGACGCGATGGTCACGAAGGCCCCGATGCGCGCGCCGTCCTCGCTACGCAGACCAAGGGCCTTACGCATCACCATTCCGCCCATGCTGTGGGCAACGAAGTGCGACCGCTCGGCGTCGAAGCGCGCCTCGAACTCGCGTACGATGCGGTCGAAATAGAGCGCGACATCATCGAGGCGCCAGCCTGAAGGGTAGTGTGCGACCACCGCCTGAAAACCCGCCGGAAGCGATTCGACCATTGCGGCGAACTCGCGAGGCGAGCCCCCAAGCCCGTGCACGAAGAACACGGGCTGCTCGCCGCGCCATGGCTCGAGAAGAAAAAGGCCCGCGCCCACGTCCCGCATGAACTCGAGCGGATCGCTCACGCCCAGCTCGGAACGCTCCGCCGAGAAGCGCTCGTCCTCAAGCGATGCGATCTCGCCCACGTAAATCGAGCGAATCGACGGACGCGGCATATCGACCGTGACGGCCGTCGCCGCACGCAGCTGCACGACAATTCCATCGCGAACGCCGTTTTCGCGATCGACGGCCGGGTCGAAGGCGCCCGTGACGGCCGAGCTCTCGCTGGGCTGGTGCAGCCCGTCTCCACTTGTGTCCACGAACGCCGCGATTCGGGCCGACCAACGCGGGTCCACAATGAACTCAAAGGCTCCGTTTCGGTCCACCCGTGCAAAGTCGACGGTCTTCCACTGGTCTTCGCGGTGCTGTTGCAGCACGGCGAAGACCGGCTCGTCTTCCACCGCCGCGTGCTCGACATAGCCGCGAAGCCGCCAATACGGGCCGTCGTAGTCGCCGGGCCGGGTGCTTCCGCAGCCGACCCCTCCGACGCACAGCAGCAAGACGGACATCGCGATGGAACGGCGAACCACGCGGACGTCCTATGGGACCGAGACGCCGCGCGCAATCGCCGGACCAGGCGGCTGCGGCGCGACGTCTGCGCGGCCGAGCGCTTTTGACACCGAGAGCCAAAATGGCCGCAAATGAGTGAGCGCGATCACTGAGGCAAAAAAGTGCACTGACACGTCAGTCTATTTGAGCTACGTCATGGCCCCTCGCGTGAAGTGCACTGACACGTCAGTCTAGTTTGCGCCGATTCTGTCCATTGAACCTTTGATTTTTGCCAGAAGCGTCCATGACCGACACCCAACGCACTCAAGCGGCCTTCTTTCGCGTTGAAGGCACCCTGCTCGAACGCTCCACCCTGTCTGCCGCGGCATACATCGCCTCCAACGCCCAGGGCGTTGGCCAGCGCATCGCGCGCCTGGGCAACGTCGCCCTTGCGGCGCCCCTGGCCCTGGCCGGCGAGCTCGCCACCGGCGCCGCTGCTACCCGCGTCACGTGGATGGGTCTGCGCGGCATGAGCGAAGACCGCATTCAGGTGCTCGCGGAGGAGTACTTCGAGGAATACGTCGTCGACGACGCACTCGATATCGGCATGGACCTGCTGAAAAAGGCCCGCGCCGCCGGCAAGCGCATCGTTCTGATCAGCGACAACATCGAGCGCATCATGGCGCCGCTAGCTGGCGAGCTCGAAGCGGACGATCTCATCTGCAACCGCCTCGAGTTCCGTAAGGGCAGGGCGACAGGTCGGCTCGAAGACCCGGTCATCGGCGGCAACGTCGCCGGTCAATGGGCGCGTGCCTTTGCGAGCGAGCACGCCATCGACCTGGGCGCGTCCTGGGCCTACGGCGCGAGCGCGGCGGACAGCCTGCTCATGAGCGCCATCGGCCAGCCCTGCGCCGTCAACCCCGATCGCCAACTCCGTCGCCTCGCGAAGGATCACGCCTGGCCCATCGTGGAGGTGGGCTCGTGAGCAGCTCGGTCCCAAGCGCGGCCGTCCCGAAGCTCCGCGAGACGTACGCCGGCAAGCACATCGTCGCCACCGGCGTCACGGGCTTCCTTGGCAAAGTGTGGATTGCGATGCTGCTGGACCGGCTCCGCGACGTTCGCAAGCTGACCCTCGTCATTCGCGGCAAGAAGGGCGAAACGGCCCACGAGCGCTTCAAGCGCATCTTCGAAAGCTCACCGGTTTTTCGCCCGCTGCGACAGGAGCTGGGCCAGGAACTGCGCACGCTCATCGCCGACAAGGTCGAGGTGATCGATGCGCGCCTCGTCGAGCCGTACTGCGGCATGGATCCCGCCGTCGCCAAGGCGCGCATGGCGGACGTCGACGCCATCGTGCACTTCGCCGGTCTGACGGACTTCGAGCCGGACCCGCTTCTGGCTCTCGACGCAAACGTGCACGGCGCGCGGCACGCGGCGGACCTCGCCGCGCTGACGAAGGCGGGACGCTACATTCACGTGTCCACGACCTTCGTCGCCGGGATGCGCAGCGGTGAAGTCGCCGAAGAGATCAACGTCGGCGTGTCGCCGAACGGCACGCGCTTCGATCCGGCCCAGGAGCTCGATGAGCTCGAGCAGGCGCTGGCCGGCATGGAGAAGAAGCGCGACCGCATTGACTACGCGATGGACCGCGCCAAGTCGCTCGGTTGGGCCAACATCTACACCTACTCGAAAGGCCTTTCGGAGCACCTCCTCGAAACGCGCGAGGACATCGTGCAGACGACGTTTCGTCCGGCCATCGTGGAATGCGCGCGCTCGTACCCCTTTGCCGGCTGGAACGAAGGCATCAACACTTCGGGCCCGATTGTTTGGCTTTTGGGAACGAGCTTTCAGCGGTTTCCCGCCAAGGCGACGAACCACTTCGACGTCGTACCGGTCGACACGGTCGCGCGCAGCATGATGCTCGTTGTTGGCGCCGCCCTGCGCGACGACGCGAAGGCCGTGTACCACTGCGCATCGTCGGCCACGAACCCGCTGACCTTCGAGCGCGCCGTCGACCTCACGGCCCTCGGAACCCGGCGCACAAACCGCAAAAGCGACGACGCAAGCGAGCGCTTCGCCAGCCGACTCGACGCCGTTTGCTATGACCCGGACGAGCCGCAGGTTCTTGGCTTTCGCCGCATGCGCGACTTCGCCAAGGCGCTGCGCAACGAGCTACGGAGCTTCGACCTTCAGGAGCGCGTATCGCCGAAGCTCTACAAAAAGATTCGCGGCGAAAAGCGCAAGGCGGACCTCAAAGAACTCTCGATGAAGTGCCGTACGACGGACCGAAAGCTCACGCAGGTCGAAGACATGCTCAGCCAGTACCGCCCCTTCATTCACGACCTTCGCTACACGTTCCGGACGGACCATCTCGAGGCCGAGAGCAACAAGCTCAGCGACGCGGACCGGGCCGCCTTTGGCTTCGATATTCGCGAGCTCTGCTGGCGCCAATATTGGCTCGAGGTGCAGGTGCCCGGCCTCGAGAAATGGTCCCTACCGCTCCTTCGCGGCGACAAGGTCGAGGACGATCCACCGCTTCCCGCGCCGAAGGAAGAAGCGGCGCCCCCCCGTTCGGCGATGCGGGTGAGTGCATGAACCGCGAGCAGAACAACGAGCGCACGGACGAGCTCATCTTCGTCACGGGCGCCACGGGCTTCTTGGGCTCGTACGCGGCCAACGTGCTCTTGAACGAAACAAACGTGCGCCTCGCCATGCTGACGCGTGCGAAGGACCGGCAAGAAGGCGTCGCCAAGCTCTGGAAGGCGATGCAGCTGCACATCGATGCAGACACCTTCTACGGCTTTCTCGACCGTATCGAGTTCGTGAGCGGCGATCTGACGAAGCCCAAGCTGGGCATCGACGAGCTCACCTACGCGCGACTCGAGCGCACCATCGACTCGGTGCTGCACATCGCCGCGTCCCTCAACCGCAAAAGCGAAAAGGCCTGCCTGAACCACAACCTTCGCGGAACGCTCGCCGTCATCAAACTGGCGCGCGCCGCGCAGGATCACCACGGCCTTCGTCGCTTTAGCCATGTGTCGACGGTCGCCGTCGCCGGCCATCGCCAGAGCGAGATCGTTGAAGAAGACGAAGCCGTCGACTTCGAGCGCAGCGACTACGACCCTTACGGCCGCACGAAGAAGTTCTGCGAGCACATGGTGCGAGAGCTTCTGCCCGACGTGGAAAAGACGTTCCTTCGTCCTTCCACGGTCATGGGCGATTCACGCTTCGCGGCGACGAGCCAATTCGACATGGTTCGCGCCTTCTGCGTGCTCGTCGATATGCCCATCGTTCCCTTCTCGGCGGACGGCCGCATCGACATTGTGAACGCCGACTGGGTCGGCCGGGCGATCGCACGCATTCACACCGAGCCCGTCAAGCACGACACCTACCACCTCTCGGCGGGCCGTAGCTCGAAGCGCGCCGGTGAAATCGCCGAGGCGCTCGTGAGCGGGGTGGGCCGCCGGCCGCCCGTCTTCGCCAGGCCCCTCGAAGGGCCCTTTGGCGCGATCATGAACCAGCTTGCAAGCTCGAAGTCGAAGAACACGGCCACGCTCGTCGGTTCGCTCTTCAAGGTCTTCCTGCCCTACATCACCTACGACACGGTGTTCACGAACGAACGCGCCGTGGATCACCTCGGCATCGCTCCCACGCCCTTCACGGACTACTGCGCCGAGCTCTACAAGTACGCCAAGGCTGTGAACTACACGTTCCCGGCGACGGC
>JBCCRV010000570.1:0-5134 GCA_039201085.1 Myxococcota bacterium
CGGCGTCGGCACGCTCCAGCGCATGGCGGCGATAGCGTCTGCGAAACGCAGGCGGCCCGTCGATGTGGTGGTCACAGGCGGAGATCATGCGCTCGTTTCAAGGCTTCGTCGCCTGGAGGCGTCGCCTGGGCCGTCCTTCGGATGGAGCGTACTGACCGAAGACGGCATGATCGTGAGCGAGTCGCCCGGGCCCGGCGGCCAATCGCTGGCGGCGGCAGCGGAGCAGGGCACGGCGAAGATGGTCGGCGAAGCCCAGTGGCGTACGCTCCTCCAGCGTGCGCAGGCGGCGACGGAAAGGACGCGGCGCAGCGGCGCGGAAATGAACGCGTTTCGCCGCGCCATGGCGAGCCGGAAGCCCGTCGCCACCTACGTCCTGATGGCCACGATCGGTGTCGTCTTTGCTATTCAGCAGCGCTTCGGCAACGACGCGACGCCGGGCCTTGGGCGCCTAGGCGCCCTGGTCCGCGAGCGCGTGTTTGAAGGCGAAGCGTACCGGCTCTTGAGCTGCAGCCTGCTGCACGGCGGCTTCGTACATGCCGCAGTTAATACGTACGTGCTCTTCGTGCTTGGCGCCTTCTTTGAGCGCGTCACCGGTTCGGCACGGGTCGTCACTCTCTTCGTGCTGTCCGCGCTGGGCGGCAGCCTGGCCAGCGCGACGATTTCCGAAGGCGGCATGAGTGTGGGCGCATCCGGCGCCGTGTGGGGGCTGCTCGGCGCGCATGCCGTGCTGGCTTTTGTTCGCCACGATCTTTTGCCTGAGGCCCTGGTGGCAGGTGCGCGCCGCGCAGCCGTATTCAACCTGGGCATCAACGTGCTTGCATCCTTTCATCCACTCATCGACATGTGGGCCCACTTCGGCGGCGGCGCTGCGGGCGCGGTGGTCTTCGCCCTGTGGCTGCACCGCGGGCTGCCGCGGCGCGGTGAAGGCGAAGCGCTGAAGGCCGGTCCGGTTAAGGCGCCCGGCCTGCGGGTCGTGGCCGCCATGCTCTACGCGACGCTCGTCGGATGCTTCGCCGCGGCCGTCGCCCTTGGCAAACCTTGGGAGCTGAACGAAGCGCCCACGCTGACCGCCCTCGAGCTGCCCGAACTGTCGCTGGCGGTGGACGTACCCGAGGGGCTCGCAGGCAAGGGCACCGTTCGCGACCGTCCACAAGGCAGCCCAAACCGTCACTGGACAAGCGGCGAGCCCGATCGGGACGCGCTATTCGTCGAAGTCATCAGTGCACCTGAGCAAACGGCCGCTGCGGATCGCGGGGCGGTTTTCGCGCAGGCCCTCGAAACGCGTGACGTCCCGGAGGGCTTTGAGTTTCGCGGCAACGAGTCGATCGAGCTGTTGCACGGGCCGGCGGTCCTTCGCCGCTACGGCACCGGTCCAATGGAGGTGGAAGAAGTGATCACCTTCGTCGACGACCGTGAAGTCGCGGTGGTCGCGTACCGCGTGCTCGTCTTTCCTGAAGCGGCGCCCCGCGGCATCGCGGCGCGCATTGCGGGGACCGCCCGGCCGCTTCGCTGACCGGCGGTACGTTAGGTCAGCCCGCGCACAACCTCAAAGAGCGCAGCGCCGATCGCTTCCGGTTGCGAATCGTCGGCGTTCGCCACCACGGCGATGGCGGTGCCGCGATCGGGGCGCAGTTGAACGTGCGATCGATAGGCTGCGAACCACCCGTTGTGGCGCAGGTATGCGCCATGGGCGTCGGACGTTGCGCGCAGGCCGAAGGTCCAGCCGCCCCCGTCGTCGAAGGGGTGCTGCACCGTGAACATGGACGCGTTGATCGCGCGCAGCGGGCTGCGGGCCTCCGCCGCCGCATCCGCGAGAAGGGCGCTCAAGAACGTGCCCAAGTCGCGAGCCGTGCTGTGCACGCCGAAGGCCGGCGTCATCGCTTGGGCGCCGTGGTAGACCCGTTCGAAGCGTTCGCCGACGCGGGCGCCATGCCCTGCGAAGTCCTGGCCCCCGCGTCCCGTTCGCCGCCCGGGTGCCGTGTATGCGCGCGCGAGGTCGGCCGGCTGGCCCACGCCTGTATTCGCGAGGCCTAGCGGCGCGCGGAGTCTCGAGCGGAGCAGCTCGGCGTACGTGCCGCGGCCTGCGCGCATGAGCGTCTGGCCGATCAATGCATAACCGAGGTTGCTGTACTGCCACTCGGCGCCGGGCGCCGACTGAAGGCCCGCCGATGCGATGCGTCGCAGGTCACCGGCCTGCGGGAAGACTCCCGTAAACCAATACGGATGGCCCTCGCGCGGCAGCCCCGCGGTGTGCGTCAACAGGTGGCGAAGGGCCATCGCATCGCCCTCCGCACCAAAGCTCCATCCAGGCAGCAGGTCCACCAGCCGACTATCAGCGCTGAGGCGACCCTCCTCGGCTAGCAGGAGCGCAAGCGCCGCCGTTAGCGGCTTCGAGACCGAGCCGATGTAGACCGGTGTCGTCGCGCTCATCGCCCGCCGCGTTTCCAAGTTCGCGAAACCCGCAGCGCCCTGCCAACGCAGGTCGCGCACGATCACCGCTGCGGCCACGCCAGGTGAGCGAGCGCTATCGAGCACGGCCTGGAGTCCGCTCGCATCGAGATCAGCCGGCATCTCCGCGCGGGCGAACGAGCTTGGCACAGCCGCCGCCATCGCCAGCAGCTCGCGGCGTCCAAGCTTCACGGCAGATCTCCTCCGATCGATGCTCTCGAATCGCACGGGCGCATTCGCTCAGTCTTCTTCCGGCGGATCGAAAAGCAGCGTACCCTTGCTGCAAAGCGTGTCGCCCTTGTGAATCACCATCGTCACTTTCACTGGCGCGCTGCCCTTACGCGTCAGCGAAAGGGCCAATCGGTCGCCTGGACGGAGTGCCGTCATGAACTTCAAGCGCTTCAGGCCCGCGGCCGCGCCTAGCTCTGGCCACGCGGCGCGCGCGCGCGCTTCGCCCAAGGCCACGACCTGCGCCACCCCGGGTACGATCGGGTCGCCTGGGAAGTGACCCTCGAGGTAGCGCAGCCCGTCCGGCACAAAGATCTCCTCGTGCCAGCCATCGTCCCGAAGCTCACCGTCCTCAAAGAGAAACTCCATCGCGCGGGTGTAGCAGATCCGTCCGTAGCTTGCTGCTGCACATCACACGGCTGGCGGCGCGTGCATTCGGCTCCCGAATCCCGCAGGCTTGGAGCTCATCCCAAAAATCGCCGCGGCCATGTTTCTGTCAGCTCACACGACCTTCAGCCATCCTCTCACTCGAAAATGCTCAGCATTGACTTCGCTTCGCGGACGCAGAATCCCGCACGACCTGGTCAAAAAACTGGCCGCTGGGATGAGCTCTAGCTGATGCGATTTGTTGCGCTCATCTGCCTTCTTGGGTGCGGTCCATCGATTCCCGCGCCCACCGGCGAGGTGGAGCCGTACCCCACCGTGCTCACCGCACCCGCCGAGCTCGACGGTGACTTCGCCGTGCAGCAGGACGTCACGATGCGGCACGCGCGCGGCGAAAATCGCTTCTCCGCCGTGCTGCAGAAGCAAGGCAACGTTTTGACATTGGTTGTCCTTGGCCCCCACGGCGGCCGCGCGTTCACGCTCACGCAGACCGGCAGCGACGTGCAGTACGAAGCGCATGTCGACCTCGAGCTTCCCTTCCCGCCGCGCTACATCCTGCACGACATTCATCGCGCGTGGTTCCCGCGGCTCGGCATCGACGATGGCGAGACCGTCACGGCGCAGCGCGACGGCGAGCGCGTTCGGCGCGTGCGCTTCGAACGGCCCGACAAGGAAGGTGCGATCGTTGTCGAGTACGAGGGCGGTCTCGATTCCGGCGCGCCCCTGCGAACGGCCCCGCCGGCGCAGGCCACGCTGCACAATGCATGGTTCGGATACACCGCCACCATTCGCTCTACGGGTTGGACCGCGCTTTAGCGCTCATCCCCGCGGCCATGTGTCTGCCAGCTCACACGACCTTCAGCCATCCGCTCACCTCGAAGATGCTCGGCATTTACTCGGCTCGAGGACGCTTAGTTCCGCGCCACCTATTCAAGGACCTGGCCGCGGTCATCACGAGTACGCTGCTTGGAGATCCGTGCCCGGCGGCGCTGCCGCAGCTGGAGTGCCGCGGAACGTGAGGGTTTTTTCCTTCCGTTTGGACAAAACGCTGATGCGAAGCGGGATTCGGACCGCGGGGTCAGGTGTCCCGCGCGCCGCGTGCCCTACCGCTCCAGGAACGCCAGCACGTGCGCGCGCGCTTCCGGATGATTCATGATCGTCGTGTGCAGCGCGTTGACCCGGTGATGCGCCGCGGCGCCCGCCAGGTACGTTTCCACGAAGGCGACGACGCCGTCGTCGTCGCCCGGTAGCAGCGGGTTGATGCCGCGCCCACCGCGCAGGCCGCCGGCGACGATCATGAACGGAATCGACGGGGTTGGCGCCTCGGCGCCCGCGGCCAGTTCAGCGCCGGACGGTCCCATCACAAAGCGAAAGGGCGGCGAGTCTAGGCGCGTGGCCAGCATGGCGCTCGTCGACGGCGGCGCCAGCATCGCAAGGAGCCGCGGCGAAGGACCGTGCCAGCCTTGCGAAAGCGCGTGGCGGGCAATGATGCCGCCCAGGCTGTGCGTGACGAAGCAAACAGTCTCGACCGCCCTCGGCAGGTTGGCGAGCACTTCGCGGAGCGAAGCGACGTGCGACTCGATGGGCGCGCGCGTCGACGCGTAGTCGAGCACGAGCGTATGGTGGCCGCCGGCTTCTAACGCCCGACTCAGCGGGAGCAAGCTCTGACGGCGGCGGCCCAGACCGTGGAGCAAGACGACAAGTTCGCTCGGCGGCTCCCACGCCGGCATCGCCTCCACGCACGCGTCGAGTTCGCCCACGCACACCTGCCGGTCACGTTCATCGAGCACGCGATGCTGGCCCGAGCGCGCGTGCGTTTGCAGTCGGTAGCCGGCGGCGTAGCGGCGGTCGGTCCACCATTGACCGCCGCCGAGGGTCGGGGAGCCCCCTTGGCTCATGCTGAACCGTGAGCTGCTAGTCGCATCGGTCGATGAAATCACGCACGTCGTCGGCGACCTCAGCGCGCCGTGCGGCGCTGAGGTAAAGACGCGCGAAACCGCAGCCTTCTTCGTTCGCCCCAAGACGCCGCGCCCCGTGCCACCCACCCCCCGGCGGCCGACGCCGCCACCGGGCC
>JBCCRV010000571.1:0-5103 GCA_039201085.1 Myxococcota bacterium
GTCTCCGTCTCCGTCTCCGTCTCCGTCTCCGTCTCCGTCTCCGTCTCCGTCTCCGTCTCCGTCTCCGTCTCCGTCTGCGTCTGCGTCTGCGTCTGCGTCTCCGGAGTCCGTCAGCACGGTCCCAAAACGTGCTAGGGCGGAGCGGTGCGGGAACACCACTGGCTTCTGGTGCTGATGCTGGCTGTGGCGTGCGAGTGCGGCACGTCGATCGAAGACCTTGCGGTGGACGGTACGGAGCGCTGGTACCGCTGCGCGGCGTGGCCGTCTTCCGATCGATCGATCGAGGGATTGGGGGAGCTGAGCGATGGGGTGCTTTCAGTTTCCGGCCTGACGCGGCTCGAGTTCTTCGCGGTGGGGGAGGGAAGCGACGGGTGGCTTCGCGCGCAGGACCCCTGCGGCGACGGGTGTTTGCAGGTGGTGCTCGGCGGTATCAGCCGGGCGGAAGGGCTGCGGGGTGCGCTTGCCGCGCGGGGGCGGGCGCTCGTGCTTGCGGGCGGTGAAGACACGCTGGCCGAGCTGGAGGGGCTGGAGGAAACGGCGGGGCTTGTCGACCTTCGCGGCGTGCGCGAGCTTCGTGCCGGTGCGCAGCGCTTCGTCTTCCTGCACGGCGGCTCGAAGCCGTGGGCGCGTCGTGTCGACGCGTGCGGTTTTGACGCCGACGACGTGAATGAGCTCGATTTGGAGGACGCGTGGTTGATCAGCTGGATGGCGCCGCGTGGCGCCGGTTCCGATCCCATCGATAGGGGGTCCTACGGCATGCATTTGGGCGATGAAGCGCTCGCTGCCCAGCTTGCGGAGCAGCCCACCCTTGGGGGCGTGTACGCGTATCCGCGAGCTGCCGACACGCGGAGCGGCGGCGACGCGCCAGCCTTGCTCGCCCCGATCGCAGGCGGACTCTACGAAAGTCCGCGAATTGGACGCGTGTATGGCGATGCCGTCGTGCTCGAGCTGGAAGGGAACATCTGGGCGGTCGCTCCTTCCGCTGACGGCGCATCGATCGGTTCAGACTGAACCCTTGGCCCCGCGTCGTTGACGCGCTCTTGCGCTGGGCGAACGCCGGCCGCGCCTCGAGTTGACATGGCCGGCTCTCGCATTAGAGCAGCCCGGCGATGGCGAGCTTTGTCCTCAAGGTCCCGGAGATCGAGAGCAAAGGAAAGGTGCATCTTTCCCAAACGATCGCAGCCAGTTGGCTTAAAGAGGCGCTCGCCGACACGGAGTTTGGCGCACCGGAAGGTTTTGAGGGGCCCCTTGAAGTGGAAGCCCGGCTCGTCATGGACGACATCCTCGTCGAAGGGCGCTTCAGCGTGGCGCTCAACGTGCCCTGCGCCCGCTGCGTGGAGCCGATTCGCCTCGATTTGGACGGCGCGTTCACCCAGTTCTTCTCCCGCGGAGTCGCCTCGCTGCCCGAAGAGCTTGAGCTGACGCCGGAAGATCTCGACCGGGAGACGTTTTCCGGCGAGGAGATCGCGCTCGATTCGTTCATTCGTGAGTTCATCCTGCTGGAGGTGCCGATGGCGCCCAGCTGCGACGGCCAGTGCGGCAACGTGGCGGTCGAGCAGCTGTTGAGTAAGAAGAACGAGGCGCCGAAGCGCGGGCCCCTCGCCGTCCTCGGCGACCTCGCCGCAAAGCTTCGCGAGGAAGAAAATTAGGTGCTCAAGTGTTTGATTTGACTGGCAAAGTGGCGATCGTAACCGGCGGAGGCCGCGGCATTGGCGCGGCGATCAGCCGCGTGCTCGGCGCCCAGGGCGCGTTCGTGATCGTCAACTACCGCTCGGGCGCCGAGGCCGCGGAGAAGACAGTTGCCGCGATCGTTGAGGCCGGCGGCGAGGCGCAGGCCGTGGGCTTTGACGTCGCCGACGCGGAAGCCACCGACACGGCCATTCGTTCGATCGCCAAAGAGCGGGGCGGCGTACACATTCTCGTGAACAACGCCGGCATCGCCCTCGACCAGCTTCTGATGCGCGTGAAGCCCGAAGAGATCGAGCGCACGTTCGCGACGAACGTCGCAGGAGCAATTCACTGCGCAAAAGCGGCCATCCGGCCCATGATGCGCGCCAAAACTGGCCGGATCGTCCAGGTTTCCAGCGTCGTTGCCGAGTCGGGCAATCCGGGGCAGGCGGTCTACTCCGCGAGCAAAGCGGCCCTCCTTGGGTTGACGAAGACGCTCGCTCGGGAGTACGCATCGCGCGGCGTTACCGTCAACGCGGTCGCGCCTGGATTCATTGCTACGGACATGACCGCGGAGCTCCCGGAGGCAGCACAGGCTTCAATCATCGAACAAACGCCCCTTGGTCGGGTTGGCACGGCGGAAGAAGTTGCCTCGGCGGTTCTTTACCTAGTCAGCGATGAAGCGGCGTTTGTCACGGGGCAAACGCTTCGCGTCAACGGTGGTATGTACGTTTAACACTCACACTTTTGCGGGCACGCCCGCCGGCCCACTAGCGGGCCTTGGAGGAACCAACATGGAAATCGCCGAGAAGGTCAAAGAGATCATTTCGCAGCAGCTTGACGTCGACACGGCCGCACTGAAGCCGGAGGCGTCGTTCATCGACGACCTCGGCGCCGACTCGCTCGCCATCGTCGAGCTCGTACTCGCCTTTGAAGAAGAGTTCGACATCGACATTCCCGACGACGACACGGAGCAAATCCGCACCGTCGGCGACGCGACCAAGTACATTCAAGAGCACGTCAGCTAAGCGCATGGTTTGCTTGCCGCTTTCGGGCGGCAAGCGAATCGTGCTTCGAAGCCTCGCTTAAGCGCCGGTCTGCCCTAGAGGCGCACCGGGAGTCAGCGCGATGAGGAGCGAACGATGAGACGCGTAGTCGTAACGGGTACGGGGGCCGTCACCCCCTGCGGCGCTACCATGGGGCAGACCTGGGAGAACGTGGTTCGCGGCCAGAGCGGGATCGGTCCGATCCAGCGTTTTGATGCAACCGACATCACGACAAACTTCGGTGGCGAATGCCTCGATTTCGATCCCGACGCATTCATCGACAAGCGAAAGCAGCGGGAGATGTCGCGCTTTGTGAAGCTGGCCGTAGCGGCCAGCGGCGAAGCGCTCTCGGCTTCCGGTTACGAGCCCAACGATGGGCAAAAGGAGCGCACCGGCACGTTTATCGGCGTGGGCTTTTGCGGTATGGAGGTCGTGGAGGCGCAGCACGAACGCTTGATGGCAAAGGGCCCTCGGCGCGTGAGCCCGTACTTTATCCCCTCGGCCATCGGCAACATGGCGCCCGGCCAGGTTTCGATGCGCTGGGGTCTCAAGGGCCCGATCATGACGCATACGTCCGCGTGCTCGAGCGGCGCACACGCGATCGGCGAAGCGTTTCGCTGGATTCAGCGCGGCGGCATGGACGCGGCCGTCGCGGGCGGCGCCGAAGCGGCGGTCACGCGCTTGGGCCTGGCGGGCTTTGCGTCGATGCGCGCGCTCTCGAAGCGCAACGATGCGCCCAAGGAAGCAAGCCGACCGTTCGACCGCGACCGCGACGGCTTCGTTATGAGTGAGGGCGCAGCCGTGGTGGTGCTTGAGGAGCGCGAAGCGGCGCTCAAGCGTGGCGCGACGATCCTGGCCGAGATCATCGGCTACGGCGCGTCCGCAGACGCGTACCACATCACGAACCCGGCGCCCGATCACGAGGGCGCGCAGCGGGCGATGCGCGCCTCCCTTGAGGATGCCGCCATCGACCCAAGCCTCGTGGGCTACGTGAACGCCCACGGCACGTCGACGCCCGCCGGCGATACGGAGGAGCTCATCGCGATTCGCAGCGTCTTTGGCGACCACGCGACGAGCGGCCTCTGGATTTCGAGCACGAAGTCCACGACGGGCCATTTGCTTGGCGCTGCCGGCGGGCTCGAAGGCGCCATCGCCGTGCATGCACTGGCGAAGGGCGTCGTGCCGCCGACCATCAACCTGCACAACCCCGATGAAGCTGGCGAAGGGCTCGAGCTCGTGCCGCATGAAGCGCGTGAGCGCCCTCTCGAGGCGACGCTGACGAACTCCTTCGGCTTTGGCGGAACGAACGTCAGCCTCGTCTTTCGGCGGCATTCGTAGGGCGCTGCCGTGAAGTTCCTCTGCGGATCAGACCACGCGGGTTACCCGCTCAAGGCGCACCTCGTCGCCTTCCTTCGCAGCGAAGGACATGAGGTCGAGGACCTCGGCGCGCACAACACGGAAAGCGTCGACTACCCCGATTTCGGCCACGCCGTCGCCGAGCGGGTGGGCGACGGTCACGGCGAAGGAGAGGTCACGTTCGGACTCCTCGTGTGCGGCACCGGGCAAGGCATCGCGATGAGCGCAAACCGACACGCGGGCGTGCGTGCGGCCCTCTGCACGAGCGAGTTCACGGCGTCGATGGCCCGCCGGCATAACGATGCAAACGTGCTCTGCCTCGGTGCGCGCGTGGTGGGGACGGGGCTTGCCGAATCGATCGTGCGCGCCTTCATCGGCGCGTCCTTCGAAGGCGGACGGCATGCGCGCCGCGTCGCGAAGATCGAGCGTTGATCGTCGAACAGGACGAGCGCTTTCGCAAAGAGCGTCGACGCTTCGCTCTTCGGTGGAACTGCGAAGACTGCAGCCGCTTTGATGATACGGACGCCAGCTGTGCCCACGGCTTTCCGACGGCAAAGCACCGAGCGGCGCGCTACGACGACCCAGACGCGAGCCTGCACTTTTGCAAAGAGTTCGACCTGCTTTAGACCGCCTTCATCTTGAACTGAGCGTGCTTCGCCCACCCTGTCGCCCGATGTCTGCGTCACGCCTCCTTGAAATGTGCCTACATTCCTGCGCCCGGCGTTCCTTGTCCTCGAACAACAGGACGAACGCCGCAGGCTCAGTTCAAAATGAAGGCGGTCTAGCCGTCGAATGGCCGTCGCACGCCACGACCGGTCGCTAACGATGTTCGCGGCGTTGTGAACGACGCCATCGTCGACGCCTACCAGCGCGCCCGAACGTACGAGCACGCTGCGCCGCAGCGACTACGCCTCTTTGGGCGCCATTGGCTGCCAGAGCTCGACCTTGTTGCCGCGGGCATTGAAACGCTCAAGGGCCCCGACGAAGAATTCAACTGCCTCTTCGCATGGATTCGCGACCCGGAAGGCAACAA
>JBCCRV010000572.1:0-5102 GCA_039201085.1 Myxococcota bacterium
CGCCCCTGACGACGTTCCGACGCCGGGGGAAACACCAGGGAGGCGACGTCGTGCTAACCGTCGGCTGGCGGGTCCTCGCGCAATCTCGCGTCTCTGCGTCGCGCGCTGTCACGTTTCCATGCGACCGCGACCACACAGATGATAAACACCACGCTGATACCGAGGGGCACGCTCAGCAAATCGAGCGCTCTGGAGGCCATTTCGGCATTGTACGAACCTTTGAACGTTTGGCGAACCTGGCGCGGGCGTCGCGTTCCCGAGCGACGAACGCTAAGGGCGCTCTTCAAACCAGCGCGTGATCGTTCGGTAGCTGCGGCTGAGCTGGCGGCTCAGCGAGAGCGCCGCTTCGTACTTGTCCTTGTCGCCGCGGCGCTGTTCAGGGTTGTACTTTTCGATGAGCCGGTGGTACGCGGCTTCGACTTCTTCGGGGCTTGCGCTTTCCGACACCTCCAGGCTGGCGAAGGCTCGGCGCACCGTTGCGTCCGGTTCGGACGCGCCCGGACGCGTCGTTGGGCCGCCGCCGATCGGGTCGACAAGGCCGCCGCGCTTTTGGCGCTGGCGCCGCCGACGGTCCGCTTCGGCGCGAAGCTCGGTATCGCTCATGTCGCGCAGCGGTCGCTTTATGCTCATCGGTTGTCGCCTCCATTGGCCTTGGAGGTGAGCAGCGTGCCAAGGAGGCGCTCGGAGTAATGGGTGAGTTCGGTGAAGACTACGCCCATGCCTGGTGGGTCGTCCTGCACGCGCACCACGCGTCCGATTCCCTCGATCGTTTCGATCTCGTCCATCACCACCGTGAACTTGAGGTCCACTTCCGTGCCGACGGGAAGGGGCTGCTTCGACTTAACGAAGGCTCCGGTGCGGGAGATATTGGTGACGTACTCGTGCACGAACGCGTCGAAGGACTCGAAATCCTTGTTGATCGTTAGGCGCGACGCGCCGCGTTGGTCGTCCGAGCTCATCTCTCCCCGCGCATCCTCGACTCCCAGAACCTAGAGTACATCGCTTCACTATGCACGGCCCGCTTGCGGACGGAAACGACGATCTCACTTCGTCCCCTCACCTTCAAAGTGCACCACGTTTTGTCGGCTCGCGGACAAGCGGTATGCACGCTTCTGTCCGAAAGTCGACTGCGCATGAGACGTGCTCGAGAATCAGCCCGCCGTTAGGTCGAACTGTTCCAGATGATAGTCCTTGCGTGGGTTGAGTTCGATACGTCGCTGCACGACCTGACTCGCAGCTTCCAGCGCCGCCCGCTCTTCGCGCTCGAGCGTGTCGCAAACGGCGGGGTGGGCCGTGACGGTGATCTTGTAGCCCGGGAGGCTGTCTTTCTCGCGTCGAAGCTGGCGAAAGATCTCGTGGCAGACCGTCGTCTTCGACTTCAGGTGGCCAGTGCCGTCGCAGTAGAAGCAGGGTTCGTAGAG
Source organism: Myxococcota bacterium (assembly GCA_039201085.1). GTDB lineage: Bacteria > Myxococcota_A > Polyangia > Polyangiales > Houyiibacteriaceae > JBCCRV01. The sequence goes on from JBCCRV010000572.1 coordinate 1,422, forward strand.
CATGCGCCCGAGGGACTCGCGCGTGCGCTTGCGGGTCATCTCCACCAAGCCGAGCTCGCTGATGCGCACGGCGGTGGTCTTGGCCTTGTCCTCGCGCAATACCTCCAGGAGCTTCTTGTAGACCTTCTCCCGGTGTGCGCTCTTCTCCATGTCGATGAAGTCGAGCACGATGAGCCCGCCGATGTTTCGAAAGCGCAGCTGATAGCTGATCTCGACGGCGGCTTCGAGGTTCGTTTGCAGAATCGTTTCGGCGACGCCGCGCCCCTTGCCCGTGAAACGGCCCGTGTTGACGTCGATCGCTGTGAGGGCCTCGGCCTGGTCGATGATGAGGTAGCCGCCGGAGGGCAAGGACACCTTGCGCGAGAGGGCGCGGGCGATTTCGTCCTCGATGCCGAACTCGTCAAAGAGCGGTTCGGCGCCCTCATAGAGCACAACGTCCTCGACGCGCTCGGGCAGGAACATGCCTAAGAAGCTTCGCAGCCGTTCGTATTGGTCGCGGTCGTCAACGACGATTTCGCCGATGTCTTCGTTGAAGAGATCACGGGCGCTTCGCAGCACGATGTCGGGTTCTTCATGGATCAGGCACGGGGCCTTGAGGCGCTTTCGCGCTGTTTTATTGTGCTCGATCGCCGACTGAACGCCGTCCCAGACCTTCACGAGGTACCCGATGTCGGCCTTGAGCTGCTTCTTCGAGACGCCGGCGCCCAAGGTGCGAAGAACGATGCCGCCCTTTTCAGGCTTCACCGAATCGAGCACTTCGCGAAGCGCCTTGCGTTCAGCGTCCCGGCCGATGCGCTTCGAGATGCCCACGGACTCGTCCGCGGGCACGAAGTCCACATAGCGGCCCGGCAGCGAGATGTGGCTTGTGACGCGCGCACCCTTCGTACCGATGGGGCCCTTGGACACCTGAACAAGCAGCTCCTGGCCCTCGTGCAGCAAGTCGCGAATGGGCGTGGAGCGGGAAGCGCGCTTTCGGGGGCGGCGGCCCTTGCCCTTTTTCGGTTTCTCTTCGCTCTCGGCCTCGCCCTCGGCCTTTTCCGCGTCGGCGCGCGGCTGCAGATCTTCCACATGCAGAAAGGCGGCACGGTCGAGGCCCACGTCCACGAAGGCCGCCTGCATGTCCGGAAGCACACGCGTGACCTTGCCGAGGTAGATGTTCTTGACGGGGGAACGTTCGGTCTTTCGCTCGACGAAGAGTTCGCGAGCGATGCCGTCTTGAATAAGTGCGACGCGCGTCTCACCGACGGCGACGTTGATCAATAGAGCTGCCATCGGACCTATTCGTCCGCGGTGTCGAAAAGCGCCTCGATTTCCGCCTGGATCTTTTCTTCATCCTTGCGTCGGGCGACGGCGATTTCCTTCACGATGAGGTTTCGCGCCTTTTCAAGCATTTTTCGCTCGCCCCAGCTCAGCGACTTCTCGGAGCGAAGGCAGTAGAGATCGCGCATCACCTCGGCGACATCAAAGACCGATCCGGTGCCGATCTTCTCCGTGAAACCACGGAAGCGTCGGTTCCACGGCTGCGTGTCGAAGGCGATCGTGCGTTCCTTCAGGATCATGAAGATTTCCTGAATGTCCTTTTCGGTGATCGGCGGGCGAAGGCCGAGTTGCTCAGCCCGTGCCACGGGCACCATCATCGTGCGTTCGGTGTCCAGGAGCTTGAGGATGTAGAAGGCCTGCTTGCTCCCACCGATGCTCTTCTCTTCGATGGCGACGATTTCCGCGACGCCCTGGGCGGGGTAAATGGCTTTATCGCCGACTTTGAAATTCAGGTCGCCGGATGGCATCGGGACTCCTTTGGCGCGCGCACGCACGAACAGCCCAACGCGGCGTTCGCCGAATCTATTCGGCGCGCCGGTGACCGGTGGAGCGGTTGAAGACGGGTAGGGGGTGTGGCTTGCGCGCTTGGCAGTGAAGACCCCGCCGAAACGGGGCAAAAAGGTTGGGTTGATGGCCGTCTGGGCCATGCGCCGACGGTCGGCGTGAGCGCGCGAGTGTACGGTTTGGCGGGGGACGCGTCAACGTCCCCACCGGACTCATTCGGAGGTCTGAAGCGAGCTCAGGTCAGGCAGCTCGTCCAAGTTCGGCACGAGCACGATCTCGATGCGGCGATTCTGGGCCCGACCCTCGTCGTCATCGTTGGACGCCACCGGCTGCGTGTCCGCATAACCGGCTGCGCTAATGCGCGTGGCGGGCACGTTCTGTTCGATGAGGTAGCGCGCCACGGTCACGGCGCGGGCCGTCGAGAGGGCCCAGTTGTTGGGAAAACGTCGCGTACGGATCGGGATGTTGTCCGTGTGTCCGGCGATCTGGAACTGACGGTTCTCAATGCTCGCGAGCACGCTGGCGACCTGCTGAAGCGTTTCGGCGGCACCATCCTTGAGGTTGGCCCGCGCCGAATCGAAGAGCACGCCTTCGGGCAGCTCGACGACCATCCGGTTTCGAACGATGCGCACGCGAAGCTGGCCGCTTTCGATCATCGAGCGAAAGCGCTCGATCAGGTTTTGAAAGGTCGCGAGCCGAGCCTGCGCCTGGGCCTGGCGCGCGCGCAGCTCTTCGAGCGCTTGCCGTGTCTCTTCTAGGTTCGATTCGAGCGTCGAGCGTTGACCTTCGAGGTCCTGGACGTCTTCGCCGAGGGCACGGAGGCGTGCGACGAGCTCGCCGTTCTGGGTCGTGAGCTGTTCGATTCGAGCGTCCAGCTCCTGCGCGCTGGCTTGGGACGCTTCCAGCTGCGATTGAAGGTCCGCGGCGCGCGCATTGGCGTCGTCGAGTTCCTGTTGGGACGGTCCGCACGCCACGAGGCAAGCGGTGAAGGCGAGCAAAGCGAAGGTCTTCATGGGCCGAGGTCTCCTTGGGTCGCGACCGTAGAGAGCCGCCTCTTTGGTGTCAACGGGCGGCGTGCGATCGCGGTCTTCGAGGCCACCCCGGTTTTTCTCGGGTTTTTGGTGCATGGTTGAAATTATTAGGGTTTTTGCCGAAATAATGGCATCTTTGCTGAAGAGTTCGCTAAGTTCGAGCAAAGTTATATATAAATTATGTGTGCTTTGGCTTGACACGTGAAGTGACGTGACAATACGGTTGCGCTCACGAACGGCCCCTATCGGAGAAGGTCCTATGGCTACCAAGAAGAAGTCCACGAAGAAGCGCACGACCAAGAAGGCGGCGCCCAAGAAGCGTACGGCGAAGAAGCGCACGACCAAGAAGGCGGCGAAGAAGCGCACGACCAAGAAGCGCACGACCAAGAAGGCTGCGAAGAAGCGCACCGCGAAGAAGCGCACCGTCAAAAAGGCCGTCAAGAGGGCGGTCAAGGCTCTCAAGAAGCGTGTGACCAAGAAGACGGCGAAGAAGCGCTCCACGCGCAAGACGACCAAGCGTCGCACCACCAAGAAGAAGTAGTTCGCTAGCCGCCCGCATCCTGCGGGCGGCTTCTCTTGTTTTCCCGCCGGTTCGCCGGCGACGGGGCCCCGCCCCGAGTGGCCCTCGGGGCCCGATACGGCAGCTTCGGTTGCCGCACTGTCGCCAAGGTCGTGATGAGGGGTCGTGACGACCGAGGTGGCAAGAACGCGGAGATGGGCTCCGCGGGAGAAACTCCGGTAGACATTGAGGTCGGCCGGAGTTTTCTCAATTCCGTCCGCAAAGCGGCGGAATGCCCCTGCCCCTGCCCCTGCCCCTGCCCCTGCC
>JBCCRV010000573.1:0-5101 GCA_039201085.1 Myxococcota bacterium
CGTCATTACCCCGGAGATCGGTGCCGAAGGCGCTTACGAGCTGGCAAACAAGCTCAACCGACTCGTCGACGACGCGCGCTTCATCTTTGAGGGCGTACGCATCGAAGTGACGATCAGCGCCGGCGTTGCCGTCTGGACGAGCGAACACACCTCGGTTGAAGCGATGGTCCTGGCGGCCGACGAACGCCTCTACGAGGCGAAGGGTTCGGGCCGCAACCGCGTGTGCTGAGCGGCCCCCGCTTTCTACTTTCTAAGCGCAGCCCACGTGAGACGGGGGGAGTGGCCGTTCACGCGGACCATGCGAACCCAGAGCAAGGTCATGTGCTCGAGATGCAGTGCCTGCGTGATTCCGCCGACATCGAGGGGCTCAAAGCCCACATCTTCGATCAGCGTCGCCACGTCCGCCTTCGCGCTTTGGTCGTCGCCGCAATAGAGCATGGTGGGACGCCCTTCGGTGAAAGCCGGTTCGTTGAGGTTTTCAAAGCCGTAGATCGTGAACGCCTTCACGACCTTCGCGCCGGGAACGAAGGACTGGACGACCATGCTGCCGGACCGTCCGTCGCTCAGGCCATGGGATAGGCCTGGCCCGACGGGGTTCGTGCAGTCGACGAGCACCTTGCCTGTGAGCATGTCGGCGACGGGCGAGAGCACGGCTTCGTTCGCGCCATATGGGATGGCCAAGAACACGATATCGGCGTGCGCAATCGCCTCGTCGAGCGGCAACGCACGCAACCGAGATGTTCGGGCGAGGGCCTTGTCCACCGACTCGGAGGCCTCCTTGCTGCGCGCCAGCACCACGTCGTGCCCGGCATTCGCCAAACGCACCGCGAGCGCTGCACCCACGTTTCCTGCGCCGATAAAGGCGAGCTTCTTAGCGTTCTTGCTCATGTCTTCTTCTCCTTTGGTGCGCGCTAGCGACCAAGCGCTTCGATCACGAGTCGGGCGGCCGCGGCGCCCGAAAACTGCTGCTGGCCCGTTACCAGCAGCCCGTCGCGCACGGCGTACTCGCGAAAGCGCTGATCGACGACGAAGTTGGTGTTGGGCAATGCGCGCGCTTCTTCTTCGATCCAAAAGGGCTGGAGCTTCTGCCCGACGAACTCGTCAGCGAAGCGCTCCTCCGAGTTGGCGAAGCCCGTCCAAGTCTTACCGCTCACCAAGAGCTCGCCGGAGCTGAGCTTCGCCTCCAGCAGCACGCAGGTCGCATGGCAGACGAGGGCCGTGACTTTGCCCGCCTCATAAAACGCGCGAACGAGGCCCTGCACCTTCTCATTGCCGCGAAAGGTGAACATGGGCGACTGGCCGCCCACGAGGAAAACCGCGTCGTAGTTCGACGGATCGACGTCGTCGATGCTCTTCGTCGCGTCGAGCAGCGCACGGTGCTTGGGCGACTTCTTGAAGCCGAGGCTTAGAATGTCGTCCGCCGAGTAGCCGCTCTCGTCTTCGGGATCGCTGTAGCCATCCGCCTGCAGCGCGCCCCCCTCTGGGCTGCGGATTTCGATCTCGTAGCCGACTTCCGCGAAGGCCCAGTAGGGGTGCACCAACTCAGACCACCAGAAGCCCACGGGCCACTGGGTCACGGAGGACGTGCCGGGGTTGGCGGCCACGATAAGGACCTTCTTCGCGTTGCTCGCCTTATTGATGTTGCCACTCATGGGTGCTGCTCCTGTTCGCCGCCGTTAGGGCGTCGACACTCCGAGCTTGTTGCTCTTAAAACCATGCATCAAATGCACAGTTTCGAACATGTAGTTGCATGACATGCAATGCTTGAAGCAAGGCCCTGAAAGGGCGCGATCACCGATGGCCCGTAGGATCGCTCTTGCTCAGGCGCCGGCGCGCCGAGAGGTGTTTCATCGCCCCCATTGCCTTCGTGGTGGCCACCCATTGCTCACGAAACCAGCGGTGCGCCGGGTCCGCGTCGTAGCGAGGGTGCCAAACCATCGAGAGCGCGAAGGGTTCCAACGGCAGCGGCGCTTCCAAGACCTTCAGATCGAGGCGCGGTCCGAGGAGCGCGGCGATGCGCTCGGATACGGTGAGCACGCGGTCCGATCCCGCCGTCATCTCCAAGGCGGCCTGAAAGTATGGCACGGCACGACTAACGCGCCGCCGGACCCCCTGCGCGGCGAGGAGCTCATCGACGTAGCCACCCGGTCGTCCGCGCGGCGCTACCTGCACGTGTTCAAGGGCCGTGTACCGCGCCAAGCTGAGTCGCTTCTTCACCTGCGGGTGATCGCGGCGCACCAAGCAAACGAGGCGGTCCGTGATAATCGGCCGGGTGCGGAGCTCGGGCGGCAGCTCCCCATAGATGCCAATCGCCAGATCGCTTGTGCCGTTTCGAAGGCGCTCCGCATCGTCCGTAGCGTTCGGTACAAAGCGCAAATCGAGCCCCGGGGCGCCCTCGCCGAGGCGCTTGTCCAGCGCTCTACCGAACACCAATAGGACGTAGTCCGTCGCGCTGATCGTAAACGCCCGTTCCATGGCCTCCGGTACGAAGGACTCGCCCGACTCAAAGACGCGGGCCGCCGCGCTGAGCGCTTCCTGGACCCTTGGATTGAGCTCTTCGGCGCGGGGCGTAAGGACCATGGTTCGGCCGGCGCGAACCAGAAGTGGATCGTCAAAGCGCTCGCGAAGCCGCGCGAGCGCGTGGCTGACGGCAGGCGTGGACAGCCCGAGGCGCCGGGCGGCTCGGCTCACGCTCGCCTCTTGAAGGAGCGCGTCCAGGGTCGTAAGCGCCGCCAGATCGTTGCCTTGCATCACGTGCAACTATAGGCGTGCAGACTTTTACTCGGCGAACAATTCCACAGCGCGGGCGCGCAGGGCGCCAAGCTCCCAAAGGGCACGGGCGATCACCTTCGGCCTGGCGCCCGTCGCTTCGCCGGACGTGCGCGGCCGGTGGGTGACGGGACGCTCCACGATTCGCATGCCGCGCCGGCGCGCCTCAAAGAGCAGCTCCGCGTCAATGGCAGCGCCACGGCTTCGCATCGGGCTCGATCGCAGCAGCTCGACGGGAAAGAGCTTGAAGGCGCAATTCACGTCGCGAACGGAGAGGCCGAGGGTCGCATTCGTCAGCGCCGTCCAGCCGCGTCCGTTGAGCGTGCGAAGGAGCGAGCCATCGGCGCGCGGACTTCGATAACCCGCGAGCACCGTCCCGTCCTCGGCGTTCTTCAAAAACTCGTCGAGCTGGTCGAGGGCGAACTGCCCGTCGCCGTCCGTGTAGAACACCCAGCGATATCGCGCCGCGCGAAAGCCCGAGGCAAGCGCGGCGCCGTAGCCGCGGTTCGTAGGGTGGCGGATGACACGAACGGCCTTGTCCACCGCAGCCGCCGACTCCGTGTCGTCGACGCTTCCGTCGTCCACCACGACCACCTCAAAGCGCTCGGCCAGCTTGCGCCCCATCGTGCACGCTTCGCGCACGACCGAAGCGACCACGGCGGCTTCGTTGAAGCACGGAAGCACGATCGAGAGCTCGGGCAGCACGATGGCGTTTCTTACGACCCCGGGGGGCCCTGCATCAAGACGAAAGCGTGCCATCGGCCGGAATACGGACCGAGCCGCAGCGCCTATTCCGCACAGGAAATCAGAACCTGTTCGATCGGCGCGCTGGCCCGCTGCTGGCGAAGCCACAGCCGAAGCCCCGAACCCTCCGGCGCGAAGTCGAACTGAAAGTTGCCGTCGACGATCGAATCGGGCGCCGAATCGTTCGACGACCGGGAACCGACGCCGTCGAGGCTGAAACGGCGAAGACGCACCTCCTCTGCGCCTTCGACGGCCCACGCCGCGTGAAAGAGCGACGGCTGTTGGGTCGCGCCGATCGCGACACCGACGGCCACATTCGCCGGATCGCTCAATGGCTCTGTTTCCGTGCTCTCGACCGAACCTTCCAAAATGCGGAACGAGGTGAACATCGCGTCGCTTTGACCGCCGCAGCCCACGGTCGCCGCGACGCCGACGACCAAGCCGAGTTCGGCCCGCTCGGGGTCGACGCGCAGGGACGCGGCGCTCAGCCGACTCACGTCCGCGGCGAAGGCGTGGCGGCCGATCTCGCGGACGTCGATCGCATCCATGTCCTCGCCGCTCTCCAGCCGATAGAGTACTACCTCCGAACCGAGGGCCACCAGTGCGAGGGCGCTGCCGGCGGCGGCCACGGAGCGACTGGTAAGGAGAACGGGCCGGGCAACGGGCGTGGCCATTCCGAGCGACACGATCGCCCGGGGGCGTCCAGCAGACGTCACGTTGGTGCGCCCCATCGCGACGGTCACTTCCGACGTCGCACCGGAAGCGCAAGCTGCGTTTGCATCTTCCGCGGTGTCAAGCCACGCCGCGTATACGAACGTACCGGAGACGACCATGCTGGGCCCGAACACGTCCGTGCCGACGGATGCGTCGCTCGCCGCGCAACGGTCTTCGATGCCGCAGTCATCGTTGCGGCACATGGCAAAGTCGCAGTCCGATCCCGATGGGCGGTACAGCAAGAAGGCGCCGCCGTCCGCAGGCGCCGCGGCGGAAGGTGAGGCGGAGTCCGACGTCTCCGCCCGGCTCAGCGGAGGCTGCAAGCTCACCCAGCGCACACTGTTCGCAAGCGTTCCGTCGCGCCCTATGGCCACGCCACGCGTTCCCGAACGGCCGACGCGCACGCCGCCGACTTCCACGTCGAGCGGTGCCGAGGGCAGGGGCTGACTGATCAGACCTTCATCGATTCGGCCGTCGCAGTCGTTGTCCTGGCCATCGCAGCTCATCTCCTCGCGGCCGCCAAAGACGTCCGGATCCGAATCGTCGCAGTCGAGTCCGCCCTCGGCGGTTCCGTCGCCGGCGCCAACGCCGTCGTTGTCCAAATCGGGGCGGCCGATGGTGCAGAAGAGGTCGTCGTCGATCTGCTCACGACAGACCCACGCCAGCCCCTCGCCGGGCGGTTGATCGGCGGCGAGTTCCGCGCAGAGCGCATTGGCCCGGGCGAAGGCCTCCACGCTGCGGTCCGCCCCCTGAATGCACGGCGTCACCTCAAGGTCATCGAAGCCGACGAAGCTGCATCCAACCAGCACGAGCGCCATCGTAAGTACGCGCATTAGAAGCTCCCCGACACGAGGAGGCCCGCCTGGCCTTCGCC
>JBCCRV010000574.1:0-5099 GCA_039201085.1 Myxococcota bacterium
CGAGGAGATGGTGTAGCCGATGGTGAAGGCGAAGGTTGGCACCTCGCTTAGCATCATGCCCATGTAGGTCATGCACTTGGCGAACTCGACCGGTTCACCGTCGACGAAGAAGACGGCGCCGCCCATCATCTGCAGCGTGAAGCCCGTCGCCGTCACGATGATATCGGCTTCGAGCTCGTCGCCGGAATCGAGCAGGATGCCCTTTGGCGTGAAGCGGTTGATCGTGTCCGTGACGACGCTCGCGTCGCCGGCGCTGATCGCCTGGAAGAGGTCGCCGCCCGGTACGGCGCAGAGGCGCTGATCCCAGGGGTTGTAGCGCGGCTTGAAGTGCACATCGACGGGGTAGTCGTCGGGCAGCTGCTTGATGAGCTCGTCGCGCAGGAAGGCCTTCACGCGCTCCGGCTGCCGCTGGCTCATTTGGTAGACGAAGATGGCGTGAAGAATGTTCTTCCAGCGCGTCACCATGTACGCGGCTTTTTCTGGAAGGAGCTCACGAAGCTTCATCGCAATCGCGTCTTCGGGCGGCACCGTCGCGATGTACGTGGGCGAACGCTGCAGCATCGTGATGTGCGCCGTGTCGCTGGCCATCGAGGGGATCAGCGTCACGGCGGTGGCGCCGCTTCCAATCACGACGACGCGCTTATCGCGGTAGTCGAGGTCTTCGGGCCAAAGCTGTGGATGCACGATCGTGCCTTCGAACGAATCCATCCCCGGAAAGTCCGGTGTGTAGCCCTTGTCGTAGCGGTAGTAGCCGCTGCAGTTGTAGAGAAAGTCCGCGGTGAATACGACGGGCTCGCCTTCACGCTCGGCGTGCACGGTCCATCGCGCGTCCGCCGTCGACCACTCGGCGCGCACCACGCGGTGGTGGTAGCGGATCCGCTTGTCGATCCCAGACTCTTGCGCCGTTTCCTGGATGTAGCGAAGAATCGACGGACCGTCCGCGAGGGCCTTGTTGCCGAGCCACGGTTTGAAGCGATACCCGAAGGTGTACATGTCCGAGTCGGAACGAATGCCGGGGTAGCGGAACAGATCCCACGTTCCGCCCATCGTTCCGCGCGCTTCGAGCAGCATCATCGACTTCGACGGGCAGCGCTCCTGAATGTGGTGGGCAGCGCCGATGCCGGAGAGCCCGGCGCCCACGATCAGAACGTCGATGTGCTCGTGCTCCATACGCTCAATGTAGGGCCAGCTGAATATTGAACACAAGTCAATAGAACTTCAGACGCCCTTCGAATGGCCTTTATGACGTTGTTGTCGGCACCAAAATCCCATCGATTTCATGGGTTTGTGCGAAGGGCAATCATCGCCCAGGCGATTGCCGGCTAGCCTCTCCCCATGAGCGAGGCGATCACCACGCGCGCGGGCGTCACCATGCCGGCCATCGTTTACGGGACGGCCTGGAAGGAGGCGCGCACGGCAGGACTCGTGGAGGAAGCCCTTGCCGCCGGCTTCCGCGGCATCGACACGGCTTGCCAACCAAAGCACTACAACGAGCCCGGCGTAGGGCAGGGCCTCTCCGCCGCCTTTGGCGCCGGCGTCGAGCGGAGCGCCGTGTACGTGCAGACGAAGTTCACGCCCACGGGCGGCCACGACCCGGCGCGCATCCCCTACGATCCCCGCGCCCCCCTCGCCGAGCAGGTCGCGCAGTCCATCGAGCGCTCGCGTACCAACCTGCCCGTCGAAACGCTCGATGGCCTCGTGCTGCACTCGCCCCTCGAAACCTTTGCGGATACGATGACCGTTTGGCGCGCCCTCGAAGCCGCCGTCGATGCCGGGCACGTGCGTCAGCTCGGCATTTCAAACTGCTACGACCCGGCGCTCTTCAAGCGGCTCTGCACCGAAGCCCGGATTCCGCCGGCCGTCCTGCAGAACCGCTTCTACCGCGACAGCGGCTACGACATCGAGCTACGCGCCTTCTGCAAGGAGCAAGGCGTGGTCTACCAAAGCTTCTGGACGCTGACGGCCAACCCGCACCTTCTCGCGAGCGACGCCGTTCGCACCGCCTGCGCAACGCATACCAAAACCCCGGCCCAGGTGCTCTACCGCGCCCTGACGCAGCTCGGCATCGTTCCCCTCATCGGCACCACCTCACGCCAGCACATGAACGAAGACCTCGCCATCTTCTCCTTCACCCTGAGCGCGCACGAGCTGAGCGCCATCAAAGCGCTATTCACTTAGGCGGAGCGAACGTCCTGGACCGTGGCTATAGAAGCAACGTGATGAATGCAGCGAGGACGGTCTACATCGACATGGACGGCGTGCTCTGCGAGTTTGAGCAGGCGAAACGCCAGCATCCGGACGTCGAGTTCCCGCAGAGCCTCCCCGGCTTCTACAAGAACCTTCGGCCCGTCCGCGGCGCCATCGACGCGGTGCGCGAGCTCGCGAGGCTCGCGGACGTTTGGATTCTGACCGCGCCTTCGGTCTACAACCCACTGAGCTACACGGAGAAGCGCCTCTGGGTGGAGAAGCACCTGGGCTTTGACATGTGCCACCGGCTCATTCTCTCTCCCGATAAAAGCCTGCTTCGCGGCGATGTATTGGTGGATGACCGGGCAGACAGCCACCGACAAGATCGGTTCGAAGGCAGCCTCATCCTATTTCGTAACTGGCGTGACGCGCTCGCGAAGGTGAAAAGCCTGCTTTGACGCGCAGTGCTCCACGCTTAGTGAAGCACCGTAGGAGCCGTTCTCTGCCGTCGAAATCAAGCATGAACTGGAACGAAATTCGTGAGCTGCCAGCTGCTCATGCACTCGCAGTGCTCGCCGACGCGACGCCGGCGGAATGCACCGCGGCCGGGCCCTCTTGGACGTTGTCCCGCATCTTTCAGCGACGTTTGCCGATTCAGACGGTCATGTTTGTCCGCCGACTGGCAGGTGCACGCCTCGCCTACGGCAAAGCATTGGTGCACTCAGCGACCGCTGAGCGAGTTGCCGCGTTCGGCATCGCCCTCGACAAGCGCGATGAGGTTGAAGCGCTACGGGTGCTGAACGATTGGGTGGGCGCGGACAAGCACAATCAAACGCTGGTCGATGCACTGCTAGTCGCGTTCGCTCGCCCGTGAGCGAACGTGGTTGCGTTCGGAAGCTGCGCCGCCTTCAAATCGCTACGTCACCAGCTTCCAGACGCGGAACTCCGTGTCCGTAGCGATTCCATCCACTCCTACGTGTTCGTCGGAGTGAACCGTGATGTAACGGTCTCCCCACGGTACCACGCAGGTCAGGTTCGTGGCTTCGCGGGTAACGAGGCCGGTGAATCCAGTGGCGAGGTTGCTGAGTTGGTGCCGTGCTCGTCGCGTCTGCACGTCGGCCAGAACGATTCGTTCGAATCGCACTGCGTCACCCGTCATGCGTAACACTCCGAAGTGGCCGTTCGTGGTGAAGCCGAGGAACGTACGTCGCGGCCCCGGGAGGGCATACAGGAGGTCGTCGCGGCTGCCGCCACTCTCATCGGCGCCAAAGACGTCCACAAGCGGCGACCGTGCGAGCGTCTCGCCGGTCCGCTCCGCGATAAGCAGCTCGTAAGCTGTTCGTGCCACGAGCCTGCCGTATGCCCTTCCTCGTAAGTCCCCGTGCTCCTCTTTGCGGGTGACGGCGTCGGACACGTTCAGCCGTCCGTCTTTGAAGGTCGCGTGCAGAGTCCCCACGTAGTCGGGCGGATTGAAGAGGTCGATGCCCACGCGGGCGTCGCCCGTATCAAAGAGTTCCAGCTCCAAGGCATCGACTTGCGACAGGCTTGCTTGGTGGGTGATCGCTAGCGAGTCAGGGCGAAGTCGGGTCAACGTCCAAGGAAGCTCGAGGTCGGTTGGACCGGTCGGGAAATGCACGGACCAGATCGCATCGTCGAAGTATGCGACGGCGCCCCGAAGGCCCGCTCCCCATGGATCAAACGGAAGCGTCGCGGTCTCGCGTCCATCGAATGAGTAAAGCGAGAGCCCTTCTTCCGTTCCAATCAGAACGCCGGCCTCAAGCGCGATGAGCGTGAGGTCGTGACCGGGGGGTGCGATATCGAAGGCAGCGGTCTTGAGAAGCTGCGAATCGAGCGCCGTGCAGCGCGTTCCTTCCAAGAGGATCAGTCCGCCGGTGGTGGACGGTGAAATCCGGAGGCTGTCCGTGCCCGCGAGCGGATACCTGGCGACTTCTTCGGCGTGCATCGATTGGGTGTTCGTAGGCGAAAATGATGTTGGCGCAGCGGGCACCGTGACTAGCGGCGGAACCGGCGGAAGTCCTGTCGGCACTCGTTGCGGCCATCGGGCGGGTCGCATCGGTCGGGGGCGCCCGTATCGAGTTCGGCGCCGCTGATCCATGCGAGGTTGAAAAAGTAGGTGCGGCCCGGTTCGAGCTGGCAGACGTCGACTTCGCCGTCGACTTCGAAGAGCAGGGCGCCGCCTTCGCTTCCCACGTGAACGCCGCATCCCGGCGTCAGTGCGCGAGCGTTCAAATCACCGGGGCATTCGCTGATGGTCATCGTTGCGGCGCGCGGCGCGCGGGGGGCGCCCACCGATCGCACTTCGTGAAGGCCCTCTGCGCCGCTCATGGGCACCGTGAGCGGCAAGGCGATGTAGTGGTCGTCTTCGACGTTCAACGCGAACGTGCCCGTGTTCGAGGTGTCGAGGCCGCCGAACAATTCCTCGAAGGTGGTCGGAAAGAGCCGTTCGCCGGCGTTGGCCGGGCGGAACACGGAGGGCGCAGGCTGCAGCGTGAGCCCGCTCGGCGGAAGGCGGTCTGAACAGTCCGGCGCGCTCGCGTCCGGTGCGGCCGCGCCGTCTTCGGAGGGCACGTCCAGCCCAACGTCGCTGGGGCCCATCTCGACGTCGGTCACTGCTTCATCCCGGGCGGCGTCGGCCGCGGCGTCCGCGTCCGTTCCGACGTCTTGGCGGTCGGCGTCGGCGGGCGCGTCGGCGTCGCCCGTCGGGCGGGGGTTGGGCGCACTCGTGCAGCTCGCAGCAATTCCGATCGCGATGCCTATCGATATGCGGGCAAAGGAACCAGCCACCGCGAAAGGCTAACATCCGCTCGCGCGCCTGACCGCGTGCGGCCGCGAACAGACCTTGTTCCTGGAGCCACGAGAAAGTTCGGCATCATCCGCAAGAGGGGACCGGC